>CAZFKK010000042.1:9456-14994 GCA_964519735.1 uncultured Taibaiella sp. | reverse complement strand
CTATGGCGCCCAAGCTATAATTGAATTACCCGGAGGATACCCCTCCTTATATAATGATCCAGTCTTAACAACAATGGCGACCGCTTGGGCTGAACATTACCTGGGTAAGGAAAAAGTGAAAGAACTCAATATGCGGATGGGAGCGGAAGATTTCAGTTTTTACACCCTTCATACCAAGGGCTGTTTCTTCAGGATAGGAACCAACCTGAATAATGAACAATTTAAAGCACCGGTGCATAACCCTCACTTCGATATTGACGAAAGCGCCTTGCAGGTAGGGGCCGGATTAATGAGCTGGCTGGCCATCAATCTCCTAAACGATAATGAAATTTAAAACAAATAAGCCAATCTTAGGGTAAACATATTACTCATTTGATGACGCCCTCCTCCTAAGCCCTGGGGGACATAAAATGCATCTCTTACCGGGGTAAGTCCATATTGATAACGGGCATTAACCAAAAGTCCGTTCTTAATCATCATGCTTCCACTAACAATCATATCTACAAAATATCTATTGAACAGGTAAACATCTGGATCTATAAAGTACTGGGATACTGCTTCATAAGTCTCCTTATGACTCACCAAAGCATTATAGGAAGCCCCAACACCGATATGATACTTTTGAGAAATAAAGTAGTTCACAATCAGAGGTACCTCCACATAATTCAGATGAATCCTGTATTGTTCAAAATAAGCGCCGAAATAGGGTGATTCTGATTGATGAACGCCTCTGCTGCCTTTCTGTGAATACAATAATTCAAGGTTGACCCCGACCTTAGGAATAAAATGCCAGTAAACAGTTGCTCCAACATTCAACCCAAGTTTATGATAACCTGAAAATCCATCCCCATCAATTTGTGAGGCATTGGCACCAAGCAATAATCCTCCATAAAATGTTTTTTCTCCTGAAAAATATGAATTGTCTTCCTGTGCTGTAACAAAAGAAGGGATCATTGTAAATACAATAAACAATATAGCATTTTGAGAATTAGCCCTAAGCATGGAAACTCTATTTCCTTTTAAGATCATAATTATGGCTTGAAGTATAGTTAACAAAATTATGCAAAATGAGCTATTAAAACGTGAGCACTTGATTATAGCACGATTAATGTACAAATTACCATGGTTATTCTTGAATGTCTATCAATCAGAATTTCATTATCTAATGTTTACAAGCAATTGAACATAAATAAATCCTTATATTTGTCGTTTAGAAAAGATGACCACATGGAACATGACATAAAAATAAAATATATGTTACTATTAAAAATAGTGTTATTTTCATTTCTAGTCTTAAGTGCAGCACAAAGGAGCAACGCACAAGGTATTACTAGCGCAGATACAGTATGCCCTGGAGTACCGGTAACATTTTCACTTAATAGTGATAATAACTTCATAAGCTATGCGTGGGAATTTGAAACACAAAGTTTATCTCAAATAATATCCAATGCCCTACCTATCCCTAATACAGGAACGAATGGCAACAGTTTTGCAGTAGTTGCCCAAGCAACTATGGTTTATGATACATCAAACAATTCCTATTATGCATTTGTAACTAATACAAGCTCAGGCTATACCAATCCCTCTGTTCAACGACTAAGCTTTGGAGCAAATCCTAACAGCACTCCCTCTAATGTAAATCTTGGCAATCCTAATAATGCTTTCATCGCTACTTCATATTCAAATCTTGAAGCAGTAGAATTGGTTTTAGATGAAAATGGAATTTTTCATGCCTTTTTCACCAATAGAGGTATTGTGCACTGGATTTTCGGTAATGGATTAAATAACCCTCCAACTCAGGCAGAAAGAATCTTCGACAATACAAATGTAATGGGGATGGGCATGCAACTTAGTATTTTAAGAGAAAATAATCAATGGACTATCTTTGCCGGTCAAGCATATGGCCCTGCTAATATCATAAGACTTGACCTAGGCCCAGACCTTAATAATATACCCAATATTGTCCCATCTACTATGCTCCCCCGACCGTTATCAGGTTATTTTAATCATCCATCCTATTTTGCTATGTTAAAAGACATGGGATCTTGGTATATGTATGTGACTACTCTTGGTGGTAGTACTCCTTTAGTCAAATATAGCTTTGGAACAAATCTCCAAAACAACAATCCTACAGTTTCAAGTCTTGGTACTACAAACCCTCCTTTAATAGATAATCGGGGACTTAACTTCGTCAAAGGTTGTGATACTTTTTTTATGTTGGGATTAAATCAGGATGGAACAATCTTATCGTTTAATTTTCAAAACAGCCTTAATAATATTCCATCAGTACAATCATTGGGAACAAGGTATGGTTCAAATGTAAATATGCAAGTATTAAAACCTTATTGGTATAATGATACTTTATGGGCGTTATCTGGTAGCTGGAACAGCCATCCTACAAGTAACATTTTTAGATTGCCAATATTGTGCATCCCTTCGGGGAATTCAATTATAAAATATCATAATCCCACAGCCACATATACTTTTAGTACACCCGGCATTTACAATGTCACACTTTATTGTGATCAGGCTGATCCAAGAGGTCCTCAGGCTTTTTGCAAACAAATAGTAGTTGCGAAGAATAAACCTATTTTGGGGCCAGATACAATTGTTTGCAACATGAAATCTTATACAATTGATGCCAGCACTGCCAATGCATCTGGATATGTATGGAATACTGGGGATACTACATCATCCATTACTATAAATGAAACCGGAACATTTTGGGTTACGCTGACAGATTCAGAATGTGCCAGCTCAGATACTATCCATGTTACATTTGCACCTTCTCCTCAAATTATAGTTTCACCTGATACTATGATTTGCAAAGGAGATACACTATCTCTAAATGCATCAGGAGCCGAAAGCTTTACTTGGACTCCGTCTACATTTTTAAACAATCCCAACGTTGCAAATCCCATTTCAAATCCTTTATCTACAATCAGATATTATGTAACAGGGACGAATTCTTTTGGATGTGTTACAGTAGATTCAATATTAATCACTCTTGCTCCTGCAATGGACTTAAAAATAGTGACAGAGGGAGATACCGTCAGTTGTAATATGACATCAGTTCAATTGCACGCATCTGGGGCCCAAAGTTATGTTTGGTCCCCATCCGAATATTTTAATGATCCCAGTAATCCTGATCCCATTGTTTCTCCAACCCGATATACTACCTTCTATTTAATAGGGAAAGATAAATTTGGCTGCACTGATACGACCAGCATTAATATTATGGTAGTTAAAGAGCCTCTGTTTTTCGTTCCAACCGCTTTTTCACCCAATGGCGATGGCCACAATGATATATTCAAACCTATAATTTATTGCGATTTTACAATATCTAGATTTTCAATATTTAATCGTTGGGGGCAACTAATATATACATCTAATAATCAACATATTGGATGGGATGGATTTTTCAACAAATTGCAGGCTGATGTAGGAACTTATTTCTGGTACATAGAAGGACAAAATGAAAAAAGAGAAAAAATCCAAAGAAGAGGAGACGTTCTTTTGCTAAGGTAATATACCAGTATTGCCCTGATTTATTGAATTGTATCACGTTGAAAAATAGCGCTGCATTCTTTCAGCAATATTTCCCGAATAATAATAATTAAAATATTTCTGAGGAATGGGATCATCTTTAGTTAATAAGCCTTTTTTAATGAGTTGAACAAACTGTTCCCAATCCTGGTTTTCCGGCAGTATCAGTAATTTATCTCCGCATACAGCCGTTTCAATACCCCTTGCCCCATTAAAGCTGGAAACAACTGTTTTGCCCCAGGCAAGACTTTCCACTACCTTGGTTTTCACTCCTCCACCCGATACGACAGGATTAAGCATCATATCAGATGCCTCTATAATGGTTTCAATTTCCGGCACGAAACCTAAATAGCTGATTTCTTTATTTTCCTGAAACCTATCAATTTCAACACAAAGAGATGGATTCAATTTCTTTCCACAAATCAAGATATGAAATTCAGGCAATACCTTCTTTAAGGCTGGCAAAATATCTCTAATAATATGTTTGACAGCTACTTCATTAGGCCCATAGTCCAATTGCCCCATAAAAAATAACCAGGGCACGTCCCTATTCAATTTATATTGATCAGCAACAATTTGCCTGCTATTTCGGGATAATGACGGAGGCGCACTAAAATCAATGCCAAAAGGCATCACAACAGCTTTTTCTTCAGATAATCCATAATTGTCAATTGCCCATTGCCGATCCTCTTCAGTTACAAAAAAAACATTATCCGCCTGCCTGAAAGCCGTTTTCTCAAATATATACATGGCTCTCCACCACCATTTCCCCGTACTTCTGAATCTTTCTGATTCAATATTGTGGCACCTGATATACAAAGGAATACCAAGTTCTGATGCAATCTTCCGGACCATTGGATGCATATAATGGTGATGACAAAAAATGTAACCTGGCTTTACCTCCCTTGCTACTTTCATCACCTTTTTATATTGGCTAAATGGAAAATACCGCCATTTTTCCGTAGGTAGAATGAAGTGGGTGTGAAATGGTAGTGCTATTTTGGAAAAATTATCCTTCGTTCCAATGGTATGAACATCATTAAATACGGATAATATTTTCTCAACAATATAGACACCCCAGTGTCCTCCATTAGTAGAAGGCATAAATTTGTAAGGGGTAACACTTAATATAATTGCCATATAAACTTGTAAAGGTGCAAATTTGCGTTACTATTCTTTACATTTGTAAAAAATATCAGGAAAAATTCATGAATTTTATCATCAAGAAAATCATTAAATCAAAATATTACAATTTCCTCAGGTATTCTGTTATCCCCAACGCCATAGTAGAATTAGGAACCAGAAAAACACAAAAGAACATAAATTTCTATGCCTCCTTTTTGCCTAAAGATAAATTAAAAAATGCTTTGGTTTTTGATGTAGGGGCAAACAAAGGTAATAAAACAAAAGCGCTATTGAATTTAGGATGTAAAGTAGTATGTGTTGAGCCGGAGCAGAAGTGTTTAGATACCCTGAAGTACAGATATAGCGGCAATCCTGCTGTAACTATTGTGAATAAAGGATTATCAGATAAAGAGGGCACAATGATGCTTCATGTACAAGAATATCGTTCGGGGTATAATACGCTGAGTGAGAAATGGGTAAATACACTGGAAGATACAGGGAAGGAAAAAAGAATAAATAATTCAAATTTCAAAGAGGAATATGAAGTATCCATAACAACCCTATCCAAATTGATTACTGAATTTGGAAAACCTTATTATATTAAAATTGACGTTGAAGGTCTTGAATTATCGGTTTTAAAAGGGCTGTCTGAACCTATTCAATATATAAGTTTTGAGGCCAATCTGCCTGAGTTTTTATCAGAAACAATCCAGATCATAGAATTACTAGACACTTTATCCCATGGGAAAACAGAATTTAAAGTAGCCATTGGTGATAGAATAGGACAACAGCAATGGGTAAATAAGACTAAAATAATCGAAACTATTAAATCAATTAAAAACAACAGCATTGAGCTTATTAGCTTCA
>CAZFKK010000042.1:0-9446 GCA_964519735.1 uncultured Taibaiella sp. | reverse complement strand
ACCAGGCCCCCCTTAGGTGATGCCACAGTGAGTTAAACTTCTTATTAAATCTAAATCCGATGATTAATCTGTCTTTTTCAAAAATAATAGATAATGATTCCCTAATCCTTCAGTAGTAATTGGTTTAACCTCTATAAGACTTACTATTTCATGGTCAACAAAAATTTTCTTGCTAAAAATCTCTTCTTTCTTCGGAATTCAGCCAAATTAAAACAGCATGAAATCCAGGATAAACTGGGCATTAAACGAAATACATGGTCTAACTGGGAAAATGAAAAGTCAGAACCAAGTCTGGAAAATCTATTAAAGATTTCTGATTTTTTCAATGTAAATATTGGAGATTTGGTTATTGAAGATTTCGAACGACAACACACCTCTTTTGATTCCGATACCGGTGTACATGAGGAAAGGCCGCTTTACCAAAAAGAACCATGCACCGATTGTCTTCATAAAGAAGAAGTGGTGAATACGCAAAAGCAAACAATAGCAGCATTGCAAGGTCAGATTGAAGCACTGCAAATGAGTTTAAAATTATTAGCGGAAAGAGAGCTTAAGGACTAATCTGATAAGCCAACGCCAAAAAGTATCTTAATATACGCTTAAGAATAACTAAGCCCTGATCCAATACTGCCAGATGATACAGGTGAATCAAAACACAAATTGAATAAGGACCAAGAAAGTCATGTGAGGAGAATTATCCCGGCACACTACTCTGTACAAATTCACCTATTGTCTTACGCACTAATTTTTCCGAAGTATCCAGCAAAAAAATAACTCTTTCCATTAATAACGCTACTTCTTCTGCATCCACGTCAAAGCCATTACTATACCTGGACTTAAGATAGGCCGATTCCAGGAGGTTGATCAAATTATCTTCTTTCACCGTACCACCGGGGAAAATCTGGCTTAACTGAGGAGCAAATCTATTGCAATGCTGCAGTAAAGACATAACGGAGTGATTTCTGACATCAATTCCGGAAATAGCCAGAATTGTGCCATGCAAAGTCAATTCTGCAGCCTGATGTAACATAAAAGAAGCAATATCTGTTCTTCCTTCTTCTATAAGCTGTTTTGCTCCTTGCAGGAATGGTAGTCCGCGATGGTAACCTTTCTCAAAACAAGCCTTTGCTTTTATTTCTATTTCAGAAAAGTTGACTGACGCTACAGGAGGTAAGGGTTCAGATCCATCATGATAAACAAGATGTTCCTGCTGACAAGCCTTAATATGGAATATACTACCCTCTTTAACGTACTTATGCAAATGTTGCATTTGATACAACGAATAATTTATTTTTTTCCCCATGAAAACTACGGTATTTATTATAGCACAATACTCCCTAAACCGCTTATTCGAATTTTTAGAGACCACAATAATTAAATCAGCCTGGTTATTGACCATTGAATAGCCATCATCTAATCTGTAGATGCACACAGGAGCGACCAAACTCACAATCCAGTTAATCATGTCTCTGAAAGTAGATATTTCAGCCGTCCGGGTTCCGGCAACAGCTTCTTTTACTGCGACTCCGGAATCGAATATAGTATTAATATGGGGCAAGGCATCAAATAAATAAGAGACAATACCCCGCTCTGCCTCTTGTTCCACAAAATGGGTAAATAGTGCGCGTAAATCTTCAGTATTAAATTCCCTGTTTTGAAGACTTCCAGTATCGGTCCCGATCGGGTTTAATGTAGTCACCATAGCTTGATGTTTCATAAGATAATATTTTAAAATTATAAATAAGTTACCCCGGATAATTAATTATTAAAATACACAACCTCAGCAAGAGCCTTTATACTGCTATATATAATCCATACAAAAATGAGCTTAATGTGTTCCTAGTGGCTTTCTTCAACCTTACTCATGATCAATCTTATCTGATAACACAAATGTAGTCAATTTTTATTGTTTTTCTAATTTTATCGACAATAAATTTAAAAATAACAATGCTCTCTATCGAAAATGCATATTTATTTCATATAACAATGACAATAAAAAATTTATAAATAAAAATAAGTAATTACTTATGAAATACTATCCTCTAAACATACTGCTCATTAATACTTGGATCAGTCAATTTAATGTCCCCACAAATCAAATTGTCCAAAAAATATCAAAATTAGACAGGCATTCCATAAAATGGAATTTATGTTAAATAGAAAGTAAATAATAACAAAACCGCAAGTTCAGCAGATGAACTTGCGGTTTACAATTTTTGCAGATAATGAAGATTTAGTCCACTTTAGTGATCTTCAGCATATTGGTAGGTAAATGTTCTCCAACAGGGGTGCTGCCTGTATTCACGACAACATCTCCGGATTTTATCAAGCCTTTATCTTTAAGAATGGTTAGCTGATCAGAAATGATTTCATCAACACTTTCCTCTTTATCATAATAGAATGCCTGAACCCCCCAACTGAGGCTTAATTGGTTAATCAGTGTTTCCGTTTTTGTAAAAACAAATAGAGAAGCATAGGGCCTGAAACTGGATAACATAAATCCGGTATACCCACTTTGGGTCATACCGATTAAAGCATCCGCTTTGACATCTTCAGCTATCTTACAGGCATTATAACACAAAGCGTCACTTAAAAAAGAAGGGGAATGAGGCTGCGGCACCAGGTTTCTATTGTACACTGTTGCTTCCTTTTCAACCTCTCTGATAATATTAGCCATAGTCTGGACGACCAGAGTAGGATGTTGCCCCATAGCCGTTTCCCCGCTTAACATTACGGCATCGGCACCCTCCATCACTGCATTAGCAACATCGGTTATTTCACTACGGTTAGGGCGCGTACGATCTATCATACTCTCCATCATTTGTGTAGCAATAATAACAGGTTTAGCTCTATGAATGCATTTACGTACAATATCCTTTTGAATCATAGGAATTTTCTCTACCGGCATTTCAACACCCAGGTCTCCTCTTGCCACCATTACAGCATCTGAAGCCAGGATAATTTCCCTCAGATGTTCTACGGCCTCCGGCTTTTCAACTTTAGCGATAATCTTGGCTAAACTATTCTTTTGTTTCAATATGGCCTTAAGGTTAAGAATATCCTCGGGTTTACGTACAAAGGAAAGGCCTATCCAATCAATACGCTGGCTAATGATAAAATCAAGATCAAATAAATCCTTTTCTGTAAGCGAAGGAATAGAGGTATTCGTATCCGGCAAATTTACTCCCTTACGTGGCAACAAAACTCCGCCATTGATCACAAGTGCCTTAACGTTTCCATTTGTTGTGATTTCCACAACACGGGTTTCAATCTTACCATCATCCAAAAGTATACTTTCCCCGATTTTCGTATCCTTATGAAAGTCCGGGTAAGAGATATATAACGCATCCTTTGTTCCAATGCAAGGCGTGGTGGTAAAGGTAATAATCTCATCCTGATCCAGGAGAAGCGACCCTCCCTCAATATCTCCTACCCTCAATTTAGGTCCCTGAAGGTCTGCTAAAATAGCAATATTAAAAGGGAAATCTGCATTTATCTGGCGGATATTACTGATTACTTCAGCATGCTTTTCATGAGTTCCATGAGAAAAATTAAGACGGAATACATTCACCCCGGCATTAACCAGGGACAATAATTTTTCATAAGTATCAGATGCCGGGCCAACGGTAGCAATAATCTTTGTTTTGTGTAACATATGGTTGAAATAGATTCCTATAAAATAGAGGTAATAAATCCTATAAAAGGGTACAACAAAGATGTATAGGAAAACATCCTTATCATTAAACTAAAGCAACATCAAAAGTAACTAATTCAGAGAATTGACGGATACGAGAGGTAATATCATTATGTGAAATTTCCTTTAACCTTTCCGGGCCGAATTTCTCCACACAGAAGGAAGCCATAGCAGAACCTACAATAATTGCTGTTTTCATATTTTCAAATGAAATATCATCAGTATGAGCCAAATGACCGATAAAGCCACCTGCAAAGGTATCTCCGGCACCCGTAGGGTCAAATACTACTTCAAGAGGCAAAGCCGGGGCAGAGAAAATCTTATCCTCATGAAACAATAATGCGCCATGTTCTCCTTTTTTCACGACCAGGTAGCGGGGGCCCATAGCCATAATCACTTTAGCTGCCTTTACCAATGAATACTCATTGGATAATTGACGAGCCTCGCTGTCATTGATCACTAACACATCAACCAGCTTCAACGTAGCTTTAAGGTCATCCATCGCAATATCCATCCAAAAATTCATGGTATCCATTACGATAAGTTTCGGACGGGATCTCAGTTGTTTGATGACACTTTGCTGTACTGCAGGGGCAAGATTCCCAAGCATCAGGTAAGTACAATCCTGATAATGCTCCGGCAACTGGGGGTTAAATTGTTCCAGAACATTTAATTCAGTAACTAAGGTATCACGGGCATTCATATCAAGATGATATTTACCACTCCAAAAAAACGATTTACCATCCTCGACCACTTCCACTCCTTCAAACTGAACCCCTCTGGCTTCCAGGGCGGTCATTTCTTCTTTAGGAAAATCGCCGCCTACTATGGATACCTGCTTAATCGGCTGATAAAAATTAGAAGCTGCCCAGGCTACATAAGTAGCGGAACCGCCGATAATACGATCTACTTTATCAAATGGAGTTTCCAAAGCATCAAAGGCCATGGTACCAACTGTAATTAATGACATGAATGTTTTGATTTAAAAATGAGAAAACAAATTGTTATTTTGAATTAAACTATCCTGAGATGCCCCTAACCGGAGCCATACTGACTATTTACAAGTCAACCATATTTTTTATTTCGCTACGCAACTTTTCCTTATCAATAGATACAACACCTACCTCTTCACAAACCAATCCGCCTGCAATATTAGAATAAGATGCCATTAACAGGGTGTCCCTGGTCAACGCATACACCATAGCAGCTACGGCAATAACCGTATCGCCGGCACCACTTACGTCTGCTATGTTACGAATATGAGAAGGCAATATATTCCCTGATGTAGCGTCATGATAATAGACGCCTCTTTCAGAAAGAGTAATAAAAGAAATTTCATGTTGTAGTTGTTCCTTCAAAGCCAGGTGCACCCCCTTCAATGTCGCTTCAGTAACCTGATCCAGGCTGAGATTTAGTCCGTCACGAACTTCTTTAAGATTGGGCTTAAATATATCTACGCCCTGATAAGCGAAGAAGTTTTTCCTTTTAGGATCAACGGCAATTAATATACCCAGCGTTTTTGCGTGTGTGATAATTTTACGGATCACATTTTCTTTCAGTACCCCCTTATTGTAATCTTCAAAAATGAGTACATCTGGCTTCTGAATCTGGAGAAAACGTAAAACAGCATCAATAAACGCATGCTCATCCCGTGTATCCAGATCTTCGTCGATCTCCGTATCAAAACGCAACATTTGTTGGTTTCTGCTCAGAATACGGGTTTTGGCAGTCGTCATCCGGTCCGGGCTTTGCTGTATTAGTTCTGTGCCAATGCCCTTTTCCTGCAATAAAGCCAATAAGGTGTCGCCATCATCATCTTTACCAACAACACTGGCAAGGCTTACCCGGGCTCCAAGCGCAGCGCAATTAACCGCAACATTTGCAGCGCCTCCCAATCTACTTTCTTTTTTCAATATAGATACCACGGGTACCGGCGCTTCCGGTGAAATACGGTCTACATCTCCCCAGCAATAATTATCCAGCATTACATCGCCGATAACTATTACATGAAGCTGCGTCAACCGCTCTAAAATAGGATCAATCATCACAATGTTTAAATTAGTCACTTCAACTAAATACTACGGGCAATCTGTAAATAGTTTTCACAGGCCTTTCCTTCAGGAATACTCCTCCCTTTCTCCCCCTTCACAAAAAAGGGGCTAAATTAATATAATATTCCCTAATGTTCACTCAAGAGATAAATAAGGGGGTAAAATCAAACTGATCTACATCAAACAATCCTTTGTCTGTAATTTTCAAGGACGGAATGACTGGCAAAGCCATAAAAGACAGCGTCATGAAGGGAGCCCGCAGTTTTGACCCCAGTAACCTGGCAGAAGAATCGAGCGCCTTATAATGACCGGCAACAGACTGTGCATCCTTATCCGACATCAAACCAGCTACCGGCAAAGGCATAATAGCTGTTTTCGTACCATCACAAACGCTGATACCTCCCCTCTGTTGTATCACCGCATTTACCGCAGCGCAGATGCTTTCATCATCCACCCCTACAAAGACTATGTTATGACTATCATGAGCCACAGAGGAAGCTATGGCGCCCTGCTTCAGTCCAAATTGGCGGACAAAGCCTAAAGCCGGTGCTGCATCATGATAACGGTTAACTACCCCGATTTTCAATACATCCTTGCGCACATCCTGCAGCACCTTTCCATTGATTATTTCCAGTGTTTCTTCAGATGCTGTTGTAATCAACTGACCGTCTAGCGCATCGATCACTTTTACCTTAATATGTTCCTGATCAACAGGAGCGCTTATACCAAAATCTTCAGGACGCCGCTCTTTTATGGCAAAATTATTGATGACCGGAATAGCCGGGGAGGACATCATACAATGACCATCCCCGGCGACCATAGTACCATCAATATAGGTAGAGATCACTTCAAAATCCTTCAGATTTTTTACAACAATAAAATCTGCAGCATCACCTTCCTTCAGCAATCCCACTTCCAGGCTATAATGCGCTACAGGAAGTACGCAGGCAGCATGCAATACATCGAATAGATCATAGCCCATGCTTACAGCACGCGCTACCAATTGATTGATATGCCCCTTTATCAGTTCATCAGGATGCTTATCATCACTACAAAACATAACCTTACCAGGGTGTAGCCGCAATAGATCGATCAATGCCTCGAAATTCTTAGCCGCACTCCCCTCCCTTATCAGGATGTACATGCCGGCAGCAATTTTGTCAAGAGCCTCTTCCAGAGACACACATTCGTGGTCCGTACTCATGCCTGCAGCTGCATAACGACCTGCTTGCATCCCCCTTAACCCGGGAGCATGCCCATCTACCGGTTTGCCTGATTTTTGGGCAACTGCTATCTTAGCCATCACCGTTTGATCCTGCATCAGTACGCCCGGAAAATTCATCATTTCTGCCAGGTAATGAATCTCCGCTCTATCCATCAACGATTGGATCGCTCCTACATCAATAACAGCACCCGCAGTTTCAAATGGAGTTGCCGGAACACAGGAAGGCGCTCCAAAATAAAATTTCAGCGGGGATTGTCCTGCGTTATGAACCATGAAATCCACTCCCGCCACACCACATACATTGGCAATTTCATGAGGATCGCTCACTGTGGCCACAGTACCGAATGTTACCGCAATTTTAGCAAACTCCGAAGGCACCAGCATAGAGCTTTCAATGTGAATATGTGCATCAATAAAACCTGGCATGATATAATGATCAGGGGCCTCGGCTAATTTCTTAATTGCACTGATCCTGCCCGCGTTTATAGTAACCGATGCGGGGAAAATACTTCTGGTACCAAGATCGACAAATTGTCCGGTAATTGTTGTCATAAGCATTGATCTTAATTTAGAAAATAAACTTTACAGCATGTCAGCTCAAAGGTCTGTATTTTAGCGTTTAACTAACGGACAATCACAAGTGCCATTAACTCTTTTTCCTTTGATTTCAATAATTTATGTGCAGACATGAGCTTAATCAATTGGCTGGTATCTTTTTCCTTCTGGATCTGAGCCATATTTTCCTGGAGCAACCTACGTAATAATTTCAGCTCAAAATAGGCAAAAGTACTTTCTATTTCTTCCTGGTAAATCTCCTCCCCAAAATGCACATCTATTTTATGCATACCTTTCCAATGCCTGCTGGGTTCAAAATTAGGTTGTAGTAAATCAGCAACCTTCTGCCGAATCGTCCGATCCTCATGATTGGCAAAATAGCTAAGCTCAGGAGGCTTATGATGAGTATGCCAGTATTGTTGGTATTCGGTCACCATTCTACGTGCCAATTCATTTTCCAGTAGTTCAGCATCTATAGTTTCAAAAAATAATTCTGCCACAGTGCCCTGTTCCCTGAAAGGCCTACTGCCAAATTCCAGCAATACCCTTAATAATTGCCATTCTTCTTTAAAATCTTTCTTTAAAAAGTCGGCAACTTCTGTATCATTGCCTTCTTGTTCTATCCCAGCCAGCACTTCCTTTGCATCAGGAGCATGACTACTTCTTTCCGTTTGTCTTTGTTCCTGTTGTAACCGTTGCCGGATAAATTTATTAACCAGGTTAATCAGGCCCTCTTCCTCAATCTGAAGCTGTACCGCACTTTCATGTATGTAATGCTGCTGTAAGGTAAAATCTTCTGCTTTATTGATCTTAGAAATCGTTTCAGCAATTTCATTGACCAATTGAGATTTTTTAACCGGGTCTCCCCCTATTTCCTTCATCCCCACTTCCAGCCGGAACCCGATAACATCCCGCTTATGTTCAGCTACATAAGCCTTGAATGCTGTTGCACCAGACTTCTGTATAAAACTATCGGGATCTTCCCCATCAGGCAATAATACTAATTTGACATTAAATCCCCCTGAAAGCGCCATGTCCAGACCCCGCATAGCTGCCTTTATTCCGGCAGCATCACCATCATACAAAATGGTCAGGTTTCTGCTTAAATTTCCAATAAGTTTAAGTTGTCCTTCGGTCAGCGAGGTACCGCTTGAAGCAACAACATTCGTTATCCCGCCCTGGTGCAGCGATATGACATCCGTATAGCCTTCTACCAAAAAACATTCATCTTCTTTACTGATACTTTGACGGGACTGGTATAAACCATACAGTATCTTATTCTTTACATATAATTCATTCTCAGGTGAATTAACATATTTGGGTGCATTTTCGTTCTTCTTTAAGATCCGCGCACCAAAGCCGACCACTTTACCTGTAGCACTGAATATAGGAAAAATAACTCTACCCCGGTAATTATCAAATAGTTTCCCATCCCGGTTTTTCACCAAACCTGCCTTTTCCATTAAATCCACGCTATACCCTTTGGCTTGAGCAGCATTTACAAAGGCATCCCACTTGTCCAAGGCATAGCCCAACTTAAACTGATCGATTACAGGCTGTTGAAAACCACGTTCTTTGAAATAACCGAGGCCGATCAATTGGCCCTCTTCCTCATTCATTAACAAGTCATGAAAATACCCGGCCGCAAACTCGTTGAGGATACGCAGGCTCTCCTCAATTTGCTGTTGTAGCCTGTATTCCTGTGGAACCTCGGTTTCTTCTAAGGGTATCTGGTAAAAATTGGCCAGCCAGCGGATAGCCTCCACAAAGGAAAACTTTTCATATTCCTCGATGAAGGTAACCACATCCCCCCCTTTACCGCAGCCGAAGCATTTAAATATGCCTTTAGCAGGATTTACATTAAAAGAAGGGGTTTTCTCATTGTGAAAAGGACAATTTCCTAAGTAGTTAGTGCCACGTT
>CAZFKK010000041.1:6121-14997 GCA_964519735.1 uncultured Taibaiella sp. | reverse complement strand
GCCATTATTAATCTCGATCACTTTTGAGTCGAAGTCTGGTCCGAATACAATAGGTTGGGCGCCATATTGATCTCTTTGCAGGTAAGGGATCAGTGACATGATATTATCCGGGTTACCCATGTCGATAGGAACATCGGCTTTAGAACGTACAATAGTGCTGATGTAACTGGAATAGCCTATGATAACAAACACGACACATAATGTTCCTAAATGCAGCAGGTATTTTCCTTTCTTTTTTGCCCAGACAATAAGCCAGGCCAATAGTCCCGAAAGCAGGAGCAGGAAGAAAATAGCGCCGGAATTATAGGGCAGTCCCAGGCTGTTGACAAACAGCAATTCAAATTTAGAGGCAATAATAGGAAGGTATTGGATCACTCCAAACTGGATGAAACCCAGGACCACGCATCCGATCAGGAAAGCGATAATACTACCCTTTGTGGTGGCATTATACCGTTTGAAATAATAAACCATCACAATGGCTGGTATGGTCAACAGGTTCAACAAATGGACGCCTAATGATAAGCCCATCAGGTAAAATATCAGGATCAACCACCGGTCTGCATGGGGATTTTCCGAGTCGTGCTCCCACTTCAATACTGCCCAGAATACAATGGCGGTAAAGAAAGAGGACATGGCATAGACCTCTCCTTCTACAGCGGAGAACCAGAAGGTGTCCGAGAAGGTATAAGCCAGGGCGCCCACTATGCCGGCTCCCATGATGGCTGCCAGGGTGCCTGTATTGAGGTTGTCTTCAGTACGGGAGTATATTTTACGGGCAAAATGGGTGATCGTCCAGAATAAGAATAGGACGGTCAGCGCACTCATAAGAGCACTCATGGAGTTGACCATCAGAGCAACATGTTCTTTACTGCTGGCCAGCGCGCTGAAAATGCGGCCTAACATTAAAAATAAGGGAGAACCCGGTGAGTGGACTACCTCCATGCGATAAGCTGCCGCAATAAACTCGCCACAGTCCCACAAACTTGCGGTAGCCTCCATGGTGAGTAAGTACACAGCGTAGGCTATTGCAAAAACCAGCCAGCCCGTAATATTGTTTAACTTTTTGAAATTCATATTCAGCATATTGATTAAGAGGGACAAATATAATAAAACAGCAGAACTTGCAAAATCCGGAAGTAAGGCAATAGCATAATGGATTTTTATTATGGCCTTCAACTTGCGGCAGACACCTGGAGGATCATGTCCTTTACTCCTTCTCTACTGAGAGGACGGTTTTGACTTTCAGGGTTTGAGCGGCCCGCATAACAGCCACAATATTATCTGCAGTCGCCTGTTTGTCGGCATTGATCACCACAGTAGGCTCCGCATCCTGGCTTTTTCGTATCACCTCAGAGAGGGCTGCCGGTAATCCTTCGGGCAGTACGGGCTGTGTACCCACAAAAAAGTGCTGTTGTGCATCAATGGATACCACTACGGTTTGTTTGGCTTTAGTATCGCTCTGAGCTTTAGGTATAGACAGTTTAATGACATTCGGATTGGCCAGCGTAGCAATTATTAAAAAGAAAAACAAGAGAATAAATAATATATCATTCAAAGCAGACGTATGCAATTCTCCTTTCTCCCGCATGGTTTTACGTAGATTCATACTAATAAATTTTAATTCGTCGTAGCAAAAGTAATGGATTTAACAAAAGGAATTATTTTTTTCGTTGTTCCTTCCACAATTGGTTGAAGGTTTTGGGTGGGAACAGCAACGGGCTGCGTCGATCCCCCCAGGCTTTGTTGAATAGTTTATTGAATACAAAATTTTTCATTTTGACACCTGCCAGGTCCATCAGGCTTCTATGCAGCATGCCCCTTTTGTACATACGCCAGGCTATTTTCTCATTCAGGGTTCCGTATTGCTCCTCATTATAGGTTTTCCTGTTGGTCAGCAGCATCTGGTGGAGGTTAATATTGACCGGGCACACCTCCGTACAATTGCCACATAAGCTGGACGCGTGGCTCAGATGACCATATTCCTGCATGTTTTCCAGGTGCGGGCTGATTACTGCACCTATGGGGCCGCTGTAGGTAGTGCCATAAGTATGCCCGCCAATATTTTTATAAACCGGGCAGGCATTAAGACAAGAGCCACAGCGGATGCAATACATGGACTCTCTTATTTCCTTGCCCAGCAGCCGGGTACGGCCATTGTCCAGGAGAATCACGTACATCTCTTTAGGCCCGTCTGTTTCTCCGGGTTGCCTGGGGCCGGTAAAGAGCGAATTATATACCGTGAGCTTTTGTCCCGTCCCGAAGGTGGAAAGTAACGGCCAGAACAAGGCCAGGTCTTTCAGAGAGGGCAACACTTTTTCGATGCCGACAATGGCAATATGCGTATGAGGCAAGGCTGTGCTCAGCCGGCCGTTGCCTTCATTCTCTGTGATACATACGGCACCAGTATCTGCGATCAGGAAATTTCCTCCGGTGATCCCTATTTCGGCGGAGGCGTATTTCTCCCGCAGCCGCTCCCTGGCTATCTGGGTCAGCTCTGGTGGAGAAAGGTGGGGTGGAACCCCTAACTTTTCGTGAAAGAGCCGGGCGATGTCTTCTTTACTCTTATGCATTGCCGGCGTCACAATGTGATAGGGCGGTTCGCCATCCAATTGCTGGATGTATTCTCCAAGGTCTGTTTCAATAGACTCGATATCGTGTTCTTTCAGGAAATCATTTAAATGCAGCTCTTCCGTTACCATAGACTTGGATTTCACTATGGTGCGTGCATTCCTGGCTTTACAGATGGAGAGGATAGCTTTAAGGGCTTCGTCTGCATTTTCAGCCCAGATTACCTTGCCTCCCTTTTCAATGAAAGTCTTTTCAAATAGCTCAAGGTGTTTATCCAGTTGCTCAATAGCTTTCCATTTGGTATTTTTAGCTAGTTTCCTGGCTTGTTCCAAAGCTACAAACTGTTGTTTGCCCTGGACCACGGCAGTATTATACTTATCAATATTGAAATTGATCTTTCTTTTATGGTCCAAATCATGGGCTTTTGCCTCACTCTGAGTCCCAAAAGCTTCTTTTTTTGTGCCGCTAACCATGTATAGATGCCTTATTGAGCGGGTAAAGATAAGAATTTCCGGGTCAGGCTACTTAATGATGTCCGCAAAATTATTTTTCCTTTTTTTTAAGTTCCCGAAGCACTGCCTTAGCCCTTGAGCGGAAGCTGGGCTTATGTTCCAGCAGCAACATGTCCTCCAGGATCAATAGCAATTCCTGTTTAATGTCGGGGTAACAGCGGCTCATCCGTGCCAGTATAGTTAAGGAAAAGGCCCTTACGGCTGCATATTCTTTAGGGTCAGCCACATATTGGAAACAGGTATTCAGGAGCGCAGCATGAGTGATTTCCGGTAGTTCCATATACTGAAGGGCCTTGAGTATATTTCTTCTTACTGCATTGTGCTGCTGTGTATCACCCAGGTATCGGACCAGTTGAGGGACATAATCCCGGAGTAGCTGCGGACCGGATGCAGCAAGTTCACTTACGACCCATGCTGCCCGTTGTGCTACTATGTGTTCGTCATGGAAAAAAATAGCAAAGAGCAATGCTATTCTTTCCGGATCGTTGTTGATCCACCCGACGATCTTTTGTTTTTGTGCCCTGGAATGCTCTTCCAGGATCATTTCCCTCAAGTTAGCGTTATCCATACTTTTAGTTCAAAATTAAAACAAGAATTGTGTATTCATCGATTTTAAGTATTCGTTCGTCGATTTTTTTTGGAGACCGTAGCATTTCCTGCCCATCTTTGAGTTATGAACCACAGGAGATGAAAGCAGGTAGGTTATGAAAGCAAAAAATATCAGGCTGATTAAAACTTTGCTGCTGTGCTTAGCCATTATTTGTTTCCTGTTGTCGTTTATCTTCTTTGGGATCTTTTTTTTAATGGAATATTATTGAATTGTTTATTTTATCAACCCTATAGATAATTATTTTATGGACACCATGCAAGCATTTGTTCCCTGCGTCGGACCTGAAAAGGCCGCAGATATGCTCTCCCGAAGAGAAAGAGAGATCCTGACGCTGATCGTCAACGGTTATACCAATTCGGAAATTGCAGCGTTATTATATGTCAGCAATCGTACGGTGGATACACACCGGCAGAACATGCTGGTTAAATTGGGTGCCAGAAATACCGCTGTCCTGGTACGATTTGCTGTGGAGAATTTCGGCAGACTGGGTTTACATTGAACTTGTAATTGTACCTTTAAGGCCCATAAAAACTTTAAATAATGAGATCAATAACTACAAACTACACCTGCTTTAATAAAAGGGTTTTCTTCTTTTCTGCATTTTGTTTCTTTTCATTTTTCAGCCATGCCCAGCATTCCGTTATAAAGAGAAGCATAGAAAAGGATATGGAAAAGAAATATGCCGAACCCCGGCAGACCCAGGGTAAAGGGGCCCTCGAGGGGATTACGTATGAAAATGATACCCGCTATAAAGATCCCTACAATAAGGTACAGGCTACAATCTCTTTTGAAAATATTACCTTCGGTAAGAATGGTAAAGTGAAAAGCAGCACCACGGATAAAGTGGTTTTTGGCCGGGTAGGAGAATGTATGGTGATGCAGGAAGGTACGTCCGGTGAAACCAGGATGCTGTTCCACTATGGGGATAAAGCCAATTATATGGTGTCGGTAAAGGATAAAACTGCTATAAAGATGCCCCTGATCAATATGAAAAAGATGATCGAAAAATCAGCGCGCAAGGTGATGGAGGAAACACAGGGAAACAGCTCCTGGGAGGCTACAGATGAATATGAAACGATAGGCGGGTTTAAGTGTCGCAAATATGTTTATACTTATAGAGATAACCGCCGTTATACCAAGATGGATGCCTGGTTGTCTTCCGAGGTGAAACTGGATCTGTCAGACAATTACCTTTTGGGTTCCAGGCTCAAGGAATATCAATTTCCTGAAAACCCTGAGTATAAAGAAATGAGTAATGGATTTATGGTCAGAACACTTCTTTATGATAAAAAAGGAGAAGCGGTCCACCAGAGAGACCTGAAGGAATTTAAAAAATCCGCTGATGAAAAATATTTTGACCTGGATGGTTATGCTATAAATGATATATTACAAGGGCTCTGATGACAGGAGGCCGGTAAGTATAATTATAGGATCACGAACTGAAAATCACTCTGAAAAGGCCCCTACCCACACCACCAGAAAATAATAGTCCGGACATTGGCCGGGCTATTTTTCTTTGAAAAAAGCTACCCCTGGATAAGTCACGTTTCCGTTTTATTTATTTTAGCTTTTTGTTACAGGAAGTGATCCGATCTTTGTATAGTTAAAATTCTTTGATTAAAAATATATATTATGAAAAGGGTTTGCTCACTCCCTACAGTAATGGTTTGTTTTGCTTTAAGCACCTTGCTCTCTACCCAGGTTACTGCCCAATCAGGTAAGGCCTTCTACAAGACCTCTTATAAAAACAGGAATAGCGGTTCTTTCGACCGCAGGTCCGGTTTGTTCAGCCTGGGACTGGGTATTCCCAGCCGTTACACAAGTTATTACAATGGCCTTCGTAATAATATCAGTTTTCCTCCCTTATATGTTAAGTATGAGCACGGGGTTATGGATGAGGTGGGCATTGGAGGATATGTCGCTGCTGCCGGTTCCCGGTATAGATATAGAATCGGTAATGGTTCCTATGTCGATACCCGCCTGCATGTAAGTCTTGCTGCAATGGGCTATTATCATTTTAATAAACTGATCCCGGTTCGGAAACTGGATGTTTATGCAGGTGTTGGATTAGGCTTAAGGCAAACCTTTTACAGGGACGATTTCGATAATGAACGTAGTTCGGATGTTGATCCCCTGCTTGTTGGAAAGGTCGGAGCCCGCTACTATTTCAGCAGGGGGTTCGGGGTGTATGGAGAAGCGGGTTATGATGGCATCAGTGACCTCAACTTCGGGATCACATTCAGATTCTAGTGATTGTGTTAGTTGTGTGTAGTCTTTACAATTTGGCAAATTAGGCTTAGCATCAGCATTTGTGTAATTAAAGATACCGGATAGTAAGAAAATGACCAGCAATGCCGTAACTGTTGCCGGTCATTTCTTTTTTTGCTTGCCTTCCAACTTTGATTTGGCATAAACAGGTACTTATGATTTGATATTGGAAAAATCATTATCTTTATCCTTAAATAAATAATAATTATTATGAATATTATTCCAAGAATCAAAAACATGATCACTACTCCTAAAACGGAGTGGGCAGTTGTAAGTACGGAAGTTACACCTTCGGCTAAATTGCTGACGGCTTACGTGTTACCCCTGGTGGCCGCGGCTGCGTTAGCTGCATTTATAGGATATGGGTTTGTTGGACGAAGCACCTTTGGCGTAAAAATAACGGGATTGAACTGGGGGATATACCAGGCCTTAATGGTATTGATCTCCGGCTTGCTTTCTGTGTATATCAGCGCCTTTGTGGTAGATGCATTGGCGCCAACTTTTAAATCAGAGAAGAATTTCGACAGGTCATTTCAATTGGTAGCTTATTCTCTTACCCCTGTCTGGGTAGGCGGCTTGTTGGCTATTGTGCCGATGATCAGTTTTCTGGGAGCATTATTCGGATTATATGGTATCTATCTCTGGTACCTGGGATTAAAGCCTATTAAGCAGACATCCGATGATAACCGGACAGTTTATCTTATCGTTTCCATATTAGTGCTTATCCTGGTCTATGGAATTGTGTTTTTCGCTTTGGGAAGTGTTTTTATGCGTATATTTGGATTGAATATGATTAATAGTATGGGCGGTTTATAGTTAATTAATGATTCATACGGAGAGGGAAGCGCGTTTGCTGTCTTCCCTCTCTTATTGGTAAAAGTAAATGTGTGTAAGTTTTATAGTACTGTAAATGGCAAATTATATTAATAATCCTTAATTTTGTAGAAATATTGCAGGATTCCGGGGTTTCAAAAAGTAAAACACAACCGCTGGATCCACTAAAACCGCGTCTTAAAAATGTAATTTACATAGACCGGTATTGCATGATTAATTATTCCACCAATGGATACCGTCCCGATACAAACCTTTCTACTCAGCACTTTTGAACCTGGAGCATCTGTCTCTATAATTAAAATATTTTTTACTTTATTCCTGGTATTGCTCAATGGCTTTTTTGTTGCCGCTGAATTTGCGATTGTAAAAGTACGTTCTTCTCAGATCGAAGTGCGCACGGGGCTTAATAAAAGTCTTTCAAGTGCTGCCAAATCTATAGTCAACAACCTGGATGCCTATCTGGCAGCTACACAATTGGGTATTACGTTAGCCAGTCTGGGCCTCGGCTGGGTGGGAGAAGAGGTTATGACCCATGTGATCAGGAAGACCTTTGAAGTTTTAGGGCTGAATATTTCTGAAAGTGCAGCTCAGAGTGCTGCCATTCCTATTGCTTTCGGTATTATCACGGTATTGCATATCGTGTTTGGCGAGCTGGCGCCCAAATCGGTAGCCATACGCTATCCTACTAAAACAACTTTTGCTATCGCCCTGCCTTTAAAAGTATTTTATTTCATTTTCCGTCCTTTTATCTGGGTGCTCAACGGGTTTGCTAATTTTATTCTTAAGATGTTGGGCATTAAACCGCTTCATGGTTCCGAGATACATTCAGAAGAAGAGTTAAAAGTGATTATTTCCGAAAGTCATGAAGGCGGTGCTATAGAAGAAACAGAAAGGGCGCTGATACAAAATGTATTCGAGTTTGATGACCGGAGAGTCAGTAATATACAAACCCTCAGGAAGAATATATCGGCTATAGAAATCTCTATGTCCATCCGTGAATCCCTGGATTTTGCGATGCAGGAAGGTTATTCCCGCTACCCGGTGTATGAAGAGTCCCTGGACAATATAAAAGGCGTGCTTTATACCAAAGATATGATGAAGCACCTGTTCAGTAAACCGGAAGAGAAAAGTATTGAACCGCTGTTGCGTAAAGCCTATTTTATTTCAGAAAGTTCTAAGATTAAAAACGTACTTAAAGAATTTCAAAAGAAACATATCCAGATTGCTATCGTTACTAATGAGATAGGAGAACTCACCGGCATTATCTCTATGGAAGACATTTTGGAGGAACTGGTAGGGGAAATACAGGATGAATATGATAATGAAAAGCCCATAGTTGAAATAACCGGCGATCATACTTACTTGATCAATGCACATTACACGCTTTCAGATATTAATAAGCATATTCCTTTTAAGTTAGAAGAAGGAGAGCATTTCGAAACCCTCGCCGGGTTGATCTCCGAACGTTATGACGACAAGGAATTGCACGAAGGGGATAAAGTAGAGATTGACAAGTATGACGCCCTCATTGTTAAAATGTACCGTAATTCTGTAGAAACAGTACAGTTGAAAGTGAAGGATGCCTTTGTTGATCATTAATAAACCGGCAGGTTGCCCAACAGCAGGCCAGCCATTAAATAAATTTCTGTTCCAATTAAAAATATTTCAATACCGTGTACAGGACGAACGAAGAAATAGAGATTCAAAGATATAGTGCGTTAATGGTGGGTGCAACGCTTGCTGAGGTAGCTAAAATATTGAGACCGGGTATCCAGACCCTGGAACTGGATCATTTAGCGGAAACATTTATCAGGGATCACGGAGGTTCACCCTCTTTTAAAGGTTATGGTGGCCCTTCCAATCCGTATCCTTATTCTTTATGTATTTCTATAAATGAAGTGGTGGTACATGGATTTCCGAGTACTTATGAATTAAAAGAAGGTGATATCGTTTCGATCGATTGCGGATTTTACAAAAATGGTTTCCATGGCGACCATGCCTATACTTTTGCTATTGGTGAAGTACCCGCCAAATTAATGGACCTCATCCGGATTACGAAAGAATCCTTATACCTTGGCATTGAG
>CAZFKK010000041.1:0-6111 GCA_964519735.1 uncultured Taibaiella sp. | reverse complement strand
CATTGAGAAAGCTGTTGTGGGCAATCGTACGGGCGACATCGCCTGGGCGATAGAAGAGTACACCAACAGAAAACATGGTTATGGTGTAGTACGGGAATTAGTCGGACATGGCGTAGGCAGGGAGATGCATGAAGAGCCCCAGGTACCTAATTATGGAAAAAGAGGCAGCGGGAAGCGCCTTGTAGAAAATATGGTGCTGGCCATAGAGCCGATGATTAACCTGGGCACAAGAAGAGTCTATACGGAAGAGGATGGCTGGACTATTGTTACAGAAGACGGGTTGCCTTCTGTGCATTTCGAGCACAATGTATGTGTGAAAAAAGGGAAGCCGGATCTTTTATCTGACTATACGCCTATTGAACTGGCAGAAAAGGCCAACGCTAATCTCAATTCTTCCTACTATACCCTGGCATCTGTAGCTGTATAGCTCAATTTTATTAAGATAAATTTTAACTATAGGAGGGATACCTGTTAGCTAGCTAACAGGTATCGTTGATTACCGGGGCGTAATACCTTGTTGCGCAGCTATATCAATCATGAACCGGTGCGCAGCTTCATACTCATTGGGGATAAGACCATCGAGTATGGCCTCCCGGATAGCGGTTTTAATAAATCCTACTTCCCTGGACGGAGACAAGCCAAAAGTTTCCATGATTTCTTCTCCGGTAACCGGGGGTTGCCAGTTGCGTATTTTATCCTTTTCTTCTACCTGTTTCAGGCGTTCGCGGACCAGTTCGAAGTTTTCCAGGTAGCGGGTTACCTTTTCTTTGTTTTTAGAGGTAATGTCCGCTTCACACAGGGTCATAAGGTCCTCTATATCATCACCTGCATCAAATAGAAGTCGTCGTATAGCAGAGTCGGTTATGTTTTCCTTCGTCAGTGATACCGGCCTGTGGTGCAGTTCTATTATTTTTTTGACATACTGCATTTTGTCATTGGTGGGCAGCCTGAGCTGGGTAAATATCTTAGGCACCAGGCGGCCGCTGACCATCTCGTGCCCGTGGAAGGTCCAGCCATGTTCCGGCTCAAATTTTTTGGTGAGGGCTTTCCCTGTATCATGCAGTAAGGCAGCCCAGCGCAGCCATAAGTTGTCCGTATGCCGGGCGATATTATCCACTACCTGGATAGAGTGGTAAAAATTATCTTTATGCCCTTTGTTGTCAATATATTCTGTACCCGATAAAGCTGCTAGTTGGGGTAAGATCAACTCCAGCAAGCCGGATCGGAATAAGAGATCGAACCCAATAGAAGGACGCGCGCTCATCATGATCTTGTTAAGCTCATCACTTATCCGTTCTTTGGAGATGATCTTTATACGCTGAGCCTGCGATTTGATCCCTTCAAAACAACTGATATCCAATTGGAATTGCAGTTGTGTGGCAAACCGTATAGCCCTCATCATTCTTAAAGGATCATCGCTAAAAGTCTGTTCCGGTTTAAGCGGCGTCCTGATAATTTTGTCTTCCAGGTCGGAAAGGCCCTCAAAAGGATCTATAAGCTGGCCATAAGTATCCCGGTTCAGGCTTATAGCCAATGCATTGATCGTAAAATCACGACGTTTCTGATCATCTTCTAAAGTTCCCGGGCTAACTTCAGGTTTCCGGGAATGATCCTGGTACGATTCTTTACGGGCGCCCACGAATTCAATCTCCAGGTCCTTGACTTTAATTTGTGCCGTACCAAAGGTTTTGAAAAAATTAACTTTTGGCTTGGGATTAAATAGTTTTGCCGTCTCCTGTGCCAATTCAATGCCATCTCCTATGCAAAGCACATCAATGTCTTTGGTAGGCCGGTTCAATAATTTATCCCGTACAAAGCCACCGATCACATAAGCGGGCGTTGCACATTTTTCGGCTGCTTTTGCCAGGAGTGCGAACAATTGTTCCTCGTATGGATTAAGTTTAATATCTGTCAATCTGTGGTACAATTAATAATATAAGGAGCGCAAAGGTAGGCTAAAGATGTATGTTTTAGGGAGGTAAGGTACCTGTATTTTTCTATCCTGCACAACAATTCAATGCTTGTTGTGTTGAATAACCGGTTGAAATAAAGGTCCTGCTTTTTGTGTAAATTTACAAAACAATTCACTGCTTATGAAAAATGTTCAATTCCTGTTACAGCAAAAAGGCCATCATGTTTATTCGATAAAGGGGGATACCTCCGTATATGACGCCTTGCAATTGATGATGGATAAAAACATCAGCGCCCTGTTAATTATGGAGGGAGATGTCCTGCAAGGGATATTTACCGAAAGAGATTATGCCCGGAAGATCATCCTCCAGGGTAGATCCTCGAAAGAAACGCCGGTAAAAGAGGTAATGACCGCAGCACTCGTTACCGTAAGCCCCCATGATTCTATTGAGGAATGCATGCAGCGGATGACGGCACAAAGATTCCGGCATTTGCCCGTGCTGGACAATGGGACCGTTGCCGGTATGGTATCTATCGGTGATCTCGTCAAATGCGTTATTGATGATCAGAAACATACGATCCGGCAGCTGGAGCAATATATCAGTGGTTGACCGGTTCCCTTTGATGCACTATTGCCCGTTCCAGCAGGAACAGGCAATAGCGTTATACAGGCATAAGGGATTGGTGCTTGTTGAATGAGCATATTGACCTTTGTCAGGCTATTCCAGGATCATCAGTCTGGCATAGGCCAGCATTATTTTCTTCTCCCCGGCGCCCTCAAACATGATGGTGGCGATACGGTTATGGGCACCGCCATCCAGCTTTTGAATCCTGCCAAATCCGAATTTCTGATGTTCTACTTTCATGCCCTGTTCCATATTTTCAGGATCTGCCGGTATAAAAGGGGAAGAGGGGATATGCGTAGCAGTGACTTGCGTTTTAGCCTTGTTGAGTTCTGCCAGTTTGTTTAGATCGGTATTGCCGGAGCCGGTGGTTTTTGCCGGTTGTGCTTGTTTGGGAGTAAATGACCTGGGGGTGTTCGCTGTTTTTGTGCCTGCTAACCCGGCAAAGCTTTTGTCTATATATTCCGGCGGCACCTCGTCTATGAAGCGGCTCGGATCGTTCTGTACCAGGGAGCCGAAGCGATACCGGCTGTTGGCAAAGCTGATCCAAAGGCGCTCTTTAGCCCTGGTGATCACTACATAAAACAGCCTGCGCTCTTCCTCGAGGTTTTCGCGGTCATATAAACTCATGGCCGAAGGGAATATGTTTTCTTCCAGGCCTACAGCAAATACACAAGGAAACTCCAAACCTTTAGCAGCATGGATGGTCATGAGTTTGACCACATCCTGGTCTTCCTCGTTGTTCTTATCCGCATCCGTCAGTAAGGTGATCTGTTGCAGATAAGTACCCAGGCTTTTATCTTCTTCCAGCTCTCCATCCTCGTTGGGCGTTTCGGTATATTCTTTTATGGAATTGAGCAGTTCCTGCACATTCTCGTAACGTGCCAGGCCTTCTACGGACTTGTCGTTGTATAGTTCCTTAACCAGGTTCGTATGTTTACCTACGGCAAAAGCCACCTCGTAAGCATTGCTTTTGGACAACATGGATTGGAAGCTCCGGATCATGACCACAAAACTTTCTATTGCCGCAGCCGCAGCACCCTTCAACCCGGCCAGGTGGGGTTGCTGCAGCACTTCCCAGAAAGTCTGCCCGCTTTCATTAGCGGCAAGCACAATACGTTCTATACTGGTTTTGCCGATGCCCCGTACAGGGTAATTAATAATACGTTTTAGCGCTTCTTCATCCCTGGGATTGATGACGATACGCAGGTAGGCAATAAGGTCTTTGATTTCCTTACGCTGGTAGAAGGACAGGCCGCCGTATATACGGTAGGGAATGCTCATGCGCCTGAGGCTTTCCTCAAAAGAGCGGCTTTGGGCATTGGTCCGGTACAAGATGGCAAAATCTTTATTCTGGTAGTGATTGCGTAATTTTTGTTCGGCTATGGCATCTGCCACAAAACGACCTTCATCATTGTCGGTAAGTGTCCTTACCAGTTTTAATTTTTCCCCATCAGCCTTCTCCGACCATAAATTTTTAGGTATCTGGTTCTTGTTCAGGCTAATGACCCTGTTGGCGACATTCAGTATATTTTGCGTACTGCGGTAGTTCTGCTCCAGCTTGACTACTTTAGTTCCATCATAGTCATTCTGGAATTTCAGGATGTTCTCGATCGTAGCCCCCCTGAAAGAGTAGATGCTTTGGGCATCATCCCCCACCACACAGATGTTTTCATGGACCGCACCCAGCAATTTGATGATCTGGTACTGTGCCGTATTCGTATCCTGGTACTCGTCGATCAGGATGTAGCGAAACTTATGCTGGTATTTGGCCAGGACGTCCGGGTGGTTGATCAGCAGTTCATACATTTTGAACAGGAGGTCGTCAAAATCCATAGCGCCATTCTTAAAGCATTTCGCCGCATACTGTGCATAAAGCTGGCCGATCAAGGGGCGGTTGCCCCGGGCGTCTTCCTGCTGTATGAACTGGTCCTGCAAATAGGCAGCCGGACTTAATAAGCCATTTTTGGCTGCAGATATCCGGCCATATACAAACTGGGGTTTGTAAAACTTGTCATCCAGGTTTTGCTCGTTAATAATGCTTTTGAGTAAACTTTTGGCATCATCGGCATCGTAGATCGTGAAATGATTGGGGTATCCTAATTTATGGGCCTCAGCTCTTAAAATGCGGGCAAATACGGAGTGGAACGTGCCAATGTATAAATTGCGCGCTTCACTGTTGCCCAATATTCTTTCGATACGTTCTTTCATCTCTGCGGCAGCCTTATTGGTAAAGGTAAGGGCCAGTATGTTGAAAGCGTCAATGCCCTTGCGCATTAAATGCGCGATCCTCGTGGTCAGTACCTTGGTTTTGCCGCTTCCTGCACCAGCCACGATCATCAAAGGTCCGTCAATATGGGTAACCGCTTCCTGTTGTTTTTCGTTCAGTTCTTTTAAGTAATCCTGCATAAGCTGCGAAGTTACGGAGGAATTCCGGATAGGTGATTATCTTCCCGGGAGAAGAAGATATTCAACCTGTCTTCCTGTAGGATAGAATAGAAGAAAATATATAGAAAATTAGGAAAACAAGAAAAATGTCCGTAAATTTGGGACATAATTCTGTGGAGCTATGAAAAACACAAGCAAGAAGACCCAGGCTAAGAAATATTCCGGCAAAGAAATACAGGCCAATCAGGCAGAAGAGCCCTGGGTTGCTTATGTCCCTCTTGTTGTCAGCAATACCGTAGCCATGCTTGGCATGCAGCGTAATGCCCGTTTTAAATCCGTAGCAAGCACCAATGATTTTATAGAGCTGATAAGAGAAGGTGTGCCCAAAGAAGCGATGAGCAATCTTATGGACAAAGCCGGCATTACGGCTATGGAAATGGCAGGCATCACCCATACTTCGGATCGTACATTGCGGCGCTATGAAGCCGAAGATAAATTACCCCAGGAGCAGTCCGAACGGGTTATCGAGTTGGCCCGGCTTTATGGCAGAGGCAGCGAGGTGTTTGGATCGCTTGACGCTTTTAAGGAATGGATGAATACCACACTTATTCCCCTGGGCCACGAAAAGCCCAAAGCATTCCTGGATACCTCATTCGGTATAGATATGCTGATGAAAGAACTGGGAAGGATAGAACATGGCGTGTTTGCCTGATCTGACGCAATTTAGTTTTTAGGGGAATATATTACGAAGCTGTATCATGATTGTTTATAGAATCAGTAATTGCAAATATATTGATGATCTTTCCGGGCAGGGCGCTGCATTGTATGGCGGCAGGTGGAACAGCGAGGGCGTTTACCTGCTTTATACCGCCGGAAGCGGCTCTTTAGCCATGCTGGAATCTTTGGTTCACTTTGGCGGAAGAATTATCGGGGATTATTGCCAGGTCGTATTGCAGTTGCCGGATGAAGCTATTAAGGAAATTCCCGGGCACCAATTGCCGGCTAACTGGCGGGAGCATCCTCCTCCTGACCTTCTGAAAGCGTGGGGTGATCAGTTTTCGGAGGAGGGCAGCTACCTGGCATTAAAAGTGCCGTCTGTGCTGGTTCCCGAAGAGTTTAATTATTTACTGAATCCTTCGCATCCGGGTTTTAAAAAGATAAAAGTAGTCACACAGGGTGTCGTCCGTAT
>CAZFKK010000040.1:5993-15039 GCA_964519735.1 uncultured Taibaiella sp. | reverse complement strand
GTTTAAAAAAGATTGAAAGATTGCCGGGAGCACTAGGTTTATGAAGGGAGCACCTCTTGGTGAAATTACGGTGCACTTAATGGAGACAATAAATAGTGCTGCCCCGCTGTGGCCGCATCCCGCCATACTTTGTTCATTGCGGACTCCGGATCCAGTATATTCATACCACACAAGGGATATAAGTCATTGATCAGGTCACGGGCAGCCTGGGCAGCATGTCGGGCTACAACACTCAACTCATTTAATACGTGGTTTGCAGCAGCAGCGCCTGCAGCATAACCCTCCCAGATCTGCTCCAATTGCCGGTACATACCTTCCCTTGCCTTATTGAAATCTGCAGCGACTTTGTTGAAGATTACTTTAGCTGTTTCATGGTCCTTGAGTAGTCCAGAGGCATGTAAAGGCTTCTTATCCGCAGCTAAGGCTTTGTATAAGTCCATAAAATGGCAGGCTATCCCGGTAAGCATACAAGCCATGTTGACTACAGCCATTTGTTCGAAAGGAAATTTATAGAGCGGGCCCGCAGCAAAGGCTGAGGGTTGGCGTAAAGAAAACGAATGAGCTTCAGGAACAAAGATATCTTTGACTTCAAAGTCATTACTGGAAGTTGCCTTCAGGCCTATGGCCCTCCAGTTATTGTAATTGATCACCTGTGCCGCGGGAAATAGAAAGGAACGAAATAAAGGTCGTTGATCAGGCCCGTTTACCGGATGATTCTGTTCGTCCAATAGCCAGGCATTCGCGGTAAAGTGGGTAGCATGATTGGCCCCGCTGGCATATTTCCACCTGCCATTGAGCAGGTACCCTTCCTTCGTTCTACGGGCAGTGCCGGATAGTGCACCACTGCCCGCACACCATGTCCAGGGTCCGTTAAATATAGCTAATGCCGTTTCGGAATTAAAATACCCGGAGAATAGATTGGCACCTGCCCCCAGGTTTACACACCAACCGACATTCGCATCTGCCCAGGCCAGGGCTTCGAATAGCCGGACGGTTTCCGGTAGTGACCATTCCAGTCCGCCGTATCCCCTGGGTATCATTACTTTTAACCATTGATGTTGCCTTATAATAGCCAGTACTTCCGGGTGTAATCCGCCGGACGACTCAGACGTATGGCTATGTTGCCGGATCTTCAGCACTGTTTCCCGATCTAATAGGTGTTGCGGATGTTGTATTGCTGCAGCATTGATCATACACTTGGAATTGTAATTGTTTAAAGGAACATGATCAGCCTTTGATGGAGGCTGATCATGAAGGAAAGAGAGCTTTAACCCTATCCGCCGGAACTTTAAAACCGGAGGTTCACGCCCAGCAGGAAATTAAACCCGGCCTGGGGAAAATAATAGTTTTCCGTAGCGACAGTGCCGTCGTATTTATAGCTGAAGGTATAACCATCGGCTACATACATCTTGTTCAACACATTATTCAATGCCAGTGAAATACCTAAATCTTTCACCAATGGGGTATGGAAGGTATACCGGAACCGGAGATCACACAGGCCATAAGGGTCAATGCTCCGCGCTTTGTTCGCAGTATTATCCAGGTATTGGGTGCCTATATATTTACCCATGATGTCTATATACAATTGTTGCTCACGGAGTATTCTTTGCAAGGGTTCCAGGGTGAGGGTACCTCCTGCGATAAGACCGGGAGCAAAGGCGATATCTGTTTCTTGATAAGTATGTGTCAACTGTTCACCGGAATCATAATCATCAATAAATTCGGTGAAATCAATAATTTTATTACGCGAAAGGGTAGCATTAGCCTGGATTTGCAGCCAGGTCAACGGCCTTGCCGCTGCAGCAAATTCTATACCTGCTCTATAGCTTGTAGGCGTATTGGTGCGGGTATAAGTACCTACATCGTTGATCTTGCCGGTAAGGATGAGTTGATTCTTATAATGCATGTAATAGAGGTTGGCCCCGGCCTCCCATTTGCTGCTGCGGTATTGATAACCTAATTCCGCGTCATAAAGTGTCTCATGAAGGGGGAGGGTGGTCGGCGCAGCTTCAAAATCATCACGGTTAGGTTCTTTGTTGGCTACTGCAAGAGAGAGGTAGGCTTTGCTTTCCGCCTGGTTGGCATGTGTGGTTATATAACTTAAACCAGCCTTGGGATTGAGAAAGTTATAGTCTGCACGCGGCATGAGGTCCGGGTTTTTCCGGAACCCGTTAATGGTATAATGCACCTGTCTGTACTGAAGGTCTCCGAAAAAGTAAAAATGCGCCCCGATTTGCTGTTGCCATTTAGCATAAATATTAAAATCAGTTTTGAACGCAGCCAGGTTGTACCAGCGGTAATTATCTGTAATCCCATAATCGGCCCAGGTAACATAGCCATAGTGCTTGCCGTCATAGCGGGTATAGGCGCCTCCTAAGATTAATTGGGTTTTGTCCTTCTGGTAAGCAAGAGAATAGACAGCACCGTAATAATGATTGTCCAGCCATAAGCGGCGGGTCAGGTTGGTCGTGCTGAAGGTGTCGCCAGCTTCGGTGGTGAAAGCCGGTAAACCATAGTCCGCAAAGTCTTCGGCCAGCCGGTACTCATTATAAAATCCTTTTCCACGTGTCAGAAACAGGCCTGCATGCGCACTCCAGGAGTCATTGAATTTATGGTCAAAAAACAATTGGTAATAATCTTGCTGGTAATTATCTGTCTGGTCATCATAATAGGTTCCATCAGCCTTGAGGCCTAATCCATTAAATGTCCTGTTCGTTGCCAGGGAATCCTGGGGTACTCCATTCCAGGCTTGCCCGGTTTTTTCTGTTCCGGTAAATATATTGAAACGTAAGGAGGTGTTTTCATCTGCAGAGGTCCATCCTGCTATGAATTGCAACGATTTCAGATCGGAAGAGGAACGCTCTATATAGCCATCCGAAGAAATCTTAGAAGCCCGGACATCAAATTGGAAACCTCCTTTAAGTAATCCGGACCCTGCACGTACGGTATGTTTCCAGGTATTGAAAGATCCGAACGAATTATTAACTTCAGCAAATGCTTTTTTATCCTGTTGCATATTACTGAGGTTAACAGAGGCGCCAAATGCCCCGGCCCCATTGGTAGATGAACCTACGCCCCGTTGTACCTGGATGGATTGTGTGGAAGAAAGCAGGTCGGGGAAGTCAACGAAAATCGCGGATTGAGATTCTGCGTCATTGACGGGAATGCCATTTATCGTGAAATTAATACGGGAGGCATCTGTTCCCCTGATACGCATGCTGGTATAGCCGATGCCCGCACCGGCATTGGAGCTGATCACTACGGAGGGCGTCTGGTTTAGCAGGTAGGGAATGTCCTGACCCAGGTTTTGCTGACGTATATCTTTTTCATTTAAGTTGGATACGGCATAGGGCGATTTGTCATTAACCCTTATGGCATGTACTTCAACAGGGATGAGTTCCTGGCTCCTGATAGGAGTAGTGGTAGTGTCGGATTCCTGGGCCCCGGCCGAGAGCGAAACGAGGAAGGCGCCGCATAGCAGGCCAATTCTGTACGATAAATGTTTATGCATTACAAGTTGAATTTTAAGCGTTAATCCCGATAGGATAGGGATCCGTACCGGATAAAAATAATTCTATAGATAGCCGCTTGCTGCGGATCTCCGTTTTGCCTGCATAGACCCGGTTGTTGCTGCTTAAACTTAATGCCTGCCATCCTTGACTCTATAAAGTTCAAGGAACCTTAATCTTTAAAAAGTCAGGAACAACATGTGCTCCTATTCCGGGTCATCTCAATCGGGTAAGTGTATCTTATTTTTCGCTTACCATTCCTAACCGGCATTATCCGGTCCAGGTTCTACGGGTGTGATCTCAGCCTGAAAAGTAAGGCACCCCGTGGATCTCCTTTGCATCCTTTAGGATGATTTTTTAAGGAAAATCGCCTTAAACAGTTTCCTGATTAGGGATTACGACCGCAAAGGTAATAAAGGTTTCCGGATACGCAAATCTTCTTCTTAATTTCTTCTTAAGGAAGATTGGAAATATTTGCAGGCTTCCTGTAAACCACAGGCGGCACATTTAGGATTGCGTGCCAGACAAATATAGCGTCCGTGCAGAATAAGCCAGTGATGCGCTTTGTGGATCAATTCTTTAGGGAAGAACTTAACGAGCTGTTGTTCTGCCTGTAACGGGGTTTTTGCATGAGTAGTCAAACCTATACGGGCAGATACCCTGAACACGTGGGTATCCACAGCCATATTGGGTTGCTGATCGATAACGGAAGTAATGACATTGGCTGTTTTGCGCCCTACCCCCGGCAATTTGATGAGGGCTTCCACAGTCATTGGCACTTCACCATTAAATGTTTGTTCCAGCATGGTGGCCATCCCGATGAGATGCCTGGTTTTATTATTGGGATAGCTGATGCTTTTGATTAAGGGGAATAATTCTTCAAAGGTAGCCTGGGAAAGGCTTTTGGCATCCGGGTACTTTTCGAAGATGGCCGGAGTGGTAAGATTTACCCGTTTGTCGGTACATTGGGCGGACAGAATGACTGCTACCAGAAGCTGAAAGGGGTTATCATACAATAACTCTGTTTCAGCTTCCGGTGCAAACTCAGAAAAGTAATCAATTACATACTGATAACGTTGTTGTTTCGTCATTTTTAGCTACGTTGCCTCAACTAATGCTTATTTTACCAGGGTTCCGACATTTTTACCGCTGACCACATCTGCCAGGTTCCCGGTTTTGTTGATGTCAAATACAATGATGGGCAGGTTATTTTCCTGGCATAAGGTAAAAGCGGTTTTATCCATTACTTTAAGATCTTTGTTAATTACATCTGCAAAACTTATCGTTTCATAACGTGTCGCCGTTGCGTCTATTTCGGGATCTGAGGTATACACACCATCTACCCGGGTTCCTTTCAAAATAACATTGGCATTGATTTCTATCGCCCTTAAAGATCCGGCAGTATCTGTCGTAAAATAAGGGTTGCCTGTTCCTGCACCAAAGATGACCACCCGGCCCTTTTCCAGGTGGCGAATGGCCCTTCTGCGTATGTAAGGCTCTGCAATCTCTTCCATTTTTATAGCGCTTTGCAAACGGGTTTTTACACCGGCTTTTTCTAAAGCAGCCTGTAGTGCCATGCCGTTAATCACTGTGGCCAGCATACCCATATAATCGCCATGAGCACGTTCAATGCCTGTTTCTGCCTCGTTCATGCCACGGTATATATTACCGCCTCCGATGACTACAGCAACCTGTACCCCCAGGTCAGTAACACTCTTGATGTCCCTGGCATACTGTTCCAGCATTTTAGGATCCAGTCCGAAGTTCCGGTCGCCCATCAATGACTCTCCTGAGAGTTTTAATAAAATTCTGTTGTACTTAGGAAGCATAGTAAATTTCAATATCAGTTAGGAAATGGTAAAAATATAATGATCAAAATGGCGGTAAAAGCCCTTGAGTAGCTTAACTATAAAAATCTTTCGCCTTTATTTCGCTTCACTTCCGCCACATAATCTTTTATTTGCTGTTCTTTACTCCGCTCGCAAATCAATAAAATATCGGGGGTATCTATGACAATAAATTGTTCCAATCCCTGTAAGAGGACTAATTTCTCATCCGGAGCTTTGATCATACACTCAGAAGCGTCAATGACCATCACATTCTTACCATATACAGCATTGCCCAGGTAATCTTTCTCAAAGTGCTCATAGGCAGATTCCCAGGTGCCCAGATCGCTCCAGCCAAAATTAGAGGGCATTACGAAAACATTCTGTGCTTTTTCCATGATGCCGTAATCAATGGAAATATTGGTGCATTGTGTATATACTCTCTCGATGACTCTTTCTTCGTCAGGGGTATTGAATGCAGCCTTGGCCTGCTCAAAAACTTCATTAAGTTCAGGCAGATGCTTTTCAAGGGCAAGCAGTATCGTTTGTACATTCCATACGAAAATGCCTGAATTCCAGAGGAAGTCACCAGACTTCAGGAAGGTACGGGCTAATTCGAGATTAGGTTTTTCTGTAAAGGTTTTTACTTTAAAAAATTGCTCTTGGTCCTTACGGGTATTGTATTGAATATAGCCATAACCGGTATCCGGCCGTGTGGGCTGAATGCCTAAGGTGAGCAATGCATCATTATGGGCTACGAAATCCAGCGCATCAGCAACATGTTTCTCGAAAGCTTGTTCATTCATGATGAGATGGTCCGAGGGACTGACGATAATGTTGGCATCCGGGTTGATGCCGTATATCTTGTGTGCTATATAGGCTGCACTGGGGGCCGTATTCTTCCGGGAGGGCTCACCCACAATATTGCCGGCATTAAGTTGAGGTAATTGTTTTTTTACCAGGTCCACATAGGATTCGTGGGTAATGACAAAAATATTCTCCGGGGGGCAAATGCCGGAAAAGCGCTGGAAAGTCCATTGGAGCAGGCTTTGTCCGGTATTCAATAAATCTAAAAACTGTTTCGGTAACTTTTGTCGGCTTTCCGGCCAGAAGCGGCTGCCAATACCGCCCGCCATTATTGCAACATAATTATTATGCATACCTATTACCTGAATTTAGAATATTGGTTGCAAAAGTAAAAATATTTTCGGTATTGACCTTGGAAAATGCAGATTTGGCAGTATTTCCGGATAAGTAATCCCTTGTATTTTAGGAATACAGTCCTCAGCCGGTACTCATAACGATCTCTACTTAAATTTGGCATAGCCGCAGAACAAAAGTACTTTTGCCCCGGTTTTAATTATGCTACAGCGATTATCGGAGTTGAAAATTGGTGTTGAAGGGGTTATTCAACAATTTGATGGTCATGCCCCACAACTGGCCTTAATGGAGATGGGATGTATCCCGGGCGAAAAGGTATCTGTTGCTGCTATCGCTCCTCTTGGTGATCCTATTGCCGTTAAGGTTTCGGGATATACTTTGAGTATGCGGAAGAAAGAAGCGGCACTGATCTGGGTGAAACTAGCCTGATTGTTGTGGTATAATGGGTAATGTGCCTTGTGGGCCACCACTTTATTGTGACTTTATATAGTTAATACTTTAGAACTTTATTTGAGTAATGCAAATTGGCCTTTATTTTGGTAGTTTTAATCCAATTCATACAGGACACCTGATTATTGCCAGCCATGTTCTGGAACATACTGACCTGGACAAGGTATGGTTTGTCGTATCCCCTCATAATCCCCTGAAAGAATCCCATACCCTGCTGAATGAATATGACCGGCTACACCTGGTCGAAGTGGCCATACAAAGTAATCCTAAATTCAGGGCAAGTAACGTGGAATTTCATTTACCCAAGCCTTCCTATACGATCGATACTCTCACTTATCTTACCGAGAAATTTCCCCTGGAGCAATTTACAGTAATCATGGGCAGTGATAGTTTTCAAAACCTGCACCGCTGGAAAAATTATGAAAAATTACTGGAATTTTACAAGATAGTCATCTATGAACGTCCTGGTTTTGAAGTCCTTACCGGTCAATTATCGCCTAATGTGTCGCTGGTAAAGGCGCCTTTACTGGAAATATCATCCTCTTATATCCGCAGGCAGATCAGAGAAGGGAAGTCTATTCGTTACCTGGTACCGGATGCCACAGCGGAAAGTATCCGGGAGAACCGCTATTATCTGAAACCAGGGGTTTAGTTCTTGCTCCTCACTCCCTGGCGGTCATCGTCCGATTTCAATAGCCGTACTTCTCTTTCCAGCATTGTTTTAAATAATCTCTTTGCCGCTGTTCCGCTGCATTATTTCCCGGACTGTAGATCTGGGTTCCTGAAATTTTTTCCGGCATGAATTCCTGCATGACAAAGTTCCCTTCGAAATTATGCGCATATTGATACCCTGCTCCATATCCAGTATCCTTCATGAGCTTAGTGGGTGCATTGCGTATCGGCAGGGGTACCGGCAGATCTCCTGTTTGCCTGACGATCTCCTGGGCTTTACTAATGGCCATATAAGCCGCATTGCTTTTTGCGGAACAGGCAAGGTAGGTCACTGCCTGCGAGAGGATGATGCGGCATTCGGGGTAGCCGATCATGCTTACCGCCTGAAAGCATGATGTAGCCAGTAAGAGTGCATTGGGATTGGCATTACCGATATCTTCACTGGCCAGAATTAATAACCTGCGCGCAATGAATTTAGGATCTTCTCCTCCTTCAATCATCCTGGCCAGGTAATAGACTGCAGCATTGGGGTCGCTCCCCCGGATAGATTTTATAAATGCCGAAATGATATCGTAATGTTGTTCCCCGGTTTTGTCATACAACGCCATCTTTTGCTGTACCGTTTGCTGTACCAGCACGTTGGTGATCTTTTGTGCGGGGTCGGCCTTACTCTGTACCACCAATTCAAGCAGGTTGAGCATACGTCTCCCGTCTCCCCCGCTCAATTGGATCAAAGCTTCCCATTCTTCAATGACGATATGTTGTTGCTGTAGCCAGGGGTCTTTTTCAAGAGCATTATGGATGATCAGTTTCAGCTCTTCTTCCGTAAAGGCTTCCAGGATATAGACCTGGCAGCGACTAAGCAGGGCATTGATGACCTCAAAGGAGGGATTCTCGGTGGTCGCACCAATGAGGACGATGATTCCTTTTTCTACTGCCGCCAGCAAGCTGTCTTGCTGGGCTTTATTGAACCGGTGGATCTCATCGATAAATAATAAGGCCTTCCCTGCTTTTCGTGCGAGGTCGATGACACCCCGTACTTCTTTAACCCCGCTTTCGATAGCGCTTAGCTGAAAGAAAGGCAGGCCCATGTGGGTGGCAATGATTTGAGCGAGGGTAGTTTTGCCTACACCCGGCGGACCACAGAAAATGAGTGACTGTGGTTGTTGGCCTTCAATCATTTTGCGTAAAACTTTCCCCGGACCTACAAGGTGCTGTTGGCCAATAAAATCGTCCAGCGTTTTCGGACGCAGCCGCTCCGGTAGCGGGGTGTCCGGATTCCGATGCTCAGGCATAATTGTAAAATGTTTTAATTACTTTTGAAAGCAAAGAAAGTATTTTGATTGGTTACTTGAAGTTAAAACACATTTATGAATAAATTGGCTATTGTCCTATTAATACTGATTTTCCCCAGCTCCTTTGCCCAGA
>CAZFKK010000040.1:0-5983 GCA_964519735.1 uncultured Taibaiella sp. | reverse complement strand
AGACCGCGTCGTTCGTGCGCCTGCTGGGTGACGCCTTCGAGACGGTGCCCGCCGTCAAGCGGGGCCACCTCACCCGGGAGCAGGCGGAGGAAAAAATTGCTTATCATACCTTGGGTTCCTCCCTGCCTGTGTTAAGGATTGTAGATACCGCATCAAAGGAATATACAGCTGCTTCCTTCAGTAACGATGCCTCCCTTTTCCTTTTTATGTTCAACCCTACCTGCGGTCATTGTGTTACGATGGCTCAACTCCTATGCGCTCATATTCAATTATTTGATAATCAAGCTATTGTTTTTATGGCAGGACCTCAAATGATGCCTTATATGGCTGCCTTTTACCAGGAAACGGGTATTGGGCAATGTCCGCAAATTATTGCAGGTGTGGACAGCGCTGATGCTATTCTGCAATTATTCAATTATAACGCTCTTCCGCAGTTAAATATTTATAACAGGGAGCGGAAATTGGTTCGGGTATTCAATGGCGACGTTCCTGTTGATTCCTTAACGCGCTACACCTGGTAATTGTTGCCCGGCAGACTGGGTGCAGGACGGTTACTGGGTATATAAATATTGCAATAAGGTTTGACCTACAGCCTTTAGCGTCCCTTTGTCAATATTTGTCATATTGTCCTCGTGGGTATGCCAGTGGTTGACGAAGCCTGTGGAAGAACCGGCAGGCAGGTTAATGATATCAATCGTCGGAATCTTAATAATTTCGTTAACCGGAACATGGTCGTCTGTAATGCTTCCCCCCTGTTCATATACGAAATAAGAGGAATAGCCACTTTGTCCTGCCGCGGCCCATACCTCCCGTAGTACTCCGGGGGCGTATTGCTGGGAATTACCTTCCATGGGGAACCTGGCATTTTTACCTCCTACCATGTCCAGCAAGATGCCGGCCTTTGCTTTATAGCCGGCAACATGGGGATTCCTGGTCCAGTATTGGGTCCCCAATGCATAAGAATCGTCTCCCCATTCCGATTTCCCATAATCTTCTACGTCAGTGAGTAAGATGTCAATACCCAGATCCGGGTTGTTCAGAGGATTTTCCCGGATGACCCTGGCCAGTTCCAGAAGCACGCCCACGCCGCTTCCGCCATCATCTGCGCCATCAATGGGTTTGTCTTTATCCCGGCTGTCCCGGTCCGCCCAGGGACGGGTATCCCAGTGTGCCAGGAGCAGTATCCGTGTTTTGGCCTGGGGGTGGAAGGAGCCGATCAGGTTAATGCAGGGAAGCCTGGTCTTTTTATCTCCTGCAGTCAATTGTGTTTGTTGTACATAAACGGTATCACAATATTCCTGCAGCTTGCTTTTCATCCACGCTGCGCATTGGGTTTGCGCTATTGTGCCAGGCACCCTGGGGCCAAAAGCTACCTGGGCCTCAATATGAGCATAGGCATTTTCTGCATTAAAAGCCGGTACAGTGATAGTCCCTGACCTTGTGTGGGTTTCGGTAACTGTGTCCTTTGTATTACTGGTAGAGGAATTACATCCTCCTGAAATCAGGACCACGTATCCCAGTGCTATTGTTGCTAATTTACACATCATAATTAAGTAGAAGTGGTTGGCTGGATAAAGATGCAAAGTAACGCAAAAATGATAGGATAGCGCAAGCAATTTGCCTGTTGCTGTATTAGTCAAAATTACCCAAATAAAAAAAAATGGTTTCGTGGTTTTTACACGCAGGCTTTCTTAATTTTGCCTTTTAGCTTTAAACATCAGAAATGGTTGACGTATTAATTGGCTTGCAGTGGGGCGACGAAGGAAAAGGTAAAATTGTAGATTATCTTGCGTCGCATTATGACATCATTGCCCGTTTCCAGGGAGGCCCCAATGCCGGACATACACTTTATGTAAATGGACAGAAGGTTGTTTTACGTACAATACCTTCCGGTGTGTTTCGCGAACAAACACTTAACCTTATCGGGAATGGAGTGGTCATAGATCCGGTAACCCTTAAAGAGGAAATTGAAGGGTTGAAAGCTTTGGGATTACCTTTGCATCAAAACCTGTTTATTTCCCATAAAGCACATTTGATCCTTCCTTCCCATCGTGCCCTGGATGCCGCATCCGAACATGCCAAGGGTAAAGAAAAAATCGGCTCTACACTAAAGGGTATTGGTCCTGCCTATATGGATAAAACCGGCCGGAATGGGTTGAGGGTAGGTGATATCCTGGCGTCTAACTGGGACGAACGGTACCGCAACCTGCGTACCAAACATATGGAAATGCTTCGTCTTTATGATGTGGTTCCTGAATGGGAGGCCTGGGAGGAAGACTTTTTTGCTGCTATTGCTTATTTACGCGACCTGAATATTGTCAATGGCGAATACTGGTTGAATGATCATATCCGCAACGGGAAAAAAGTGCTTGCTGAAGGAGCGCAGGGAAGTATGCTGGATGTGGACTATGGTACCTATCCTTTTGTGACCTCCTCCAATACCATATCTGCTGGTGTCTGTACCGGATTAGGGGTGGCTCCCTCGCAGATCGGTGAGGTTTTTGGCATTACCAAAGCTTATTGTACGCGTGTAGGCAGTGGTCCTTTCCCTTCCGAATTGGATGATGAAACAGGCGAACGCCTTCGTGCTGCCGGCAGTGAGTTTGGCGCGGTGACCAAGAGGCCCCGCCGTTGTGGCTGGATCGACCTGGTAGCCCTGCGTTATGTAGTGATGCTGAGTGGCGTAACGCGGTTGATCGTAACTAAGGCTGATGTCCTGGATGGTTTTGAAGAAATAAAAGCAGCTTCCGCTTATGTGATCGATGGCCAGGAAACAGAAGAGTTTCCATTTGATATATGCGATAAAGAGATTCAGCCGGTTTACCAGACTTTTCCGGGTTGGTCGGAGTCTATGAAGGAATGTACGGCTCCTGAACAATTGCCTATGGAGTTTAAAGATTTCTGTAGGTTTGTTGAAGGTTACCTGCAAACCAGGGTGCAATTTGTTTCTAACGGCACTGGAAGAGACCAGCTACTGACGCTTTTCTAAGAAATGTGGTCAGGACAAATTAAAATTTTAAAAAAAATTTTGTGGTTTCAAAAAACTATTAAAAATTTACAGAAGAATTTATACTACTTGTTAACAGTTTGTGTGCTATGAAATCCAATTCAGAAAAAAAGACAACACCCAAAAAGACCGTTGCGGTCAAGAAAAGTGCTGCGCCTAAAAAGGAAGCAAAAGGCAGTAATGACACTGACTTAGACGAAGATGACGATTTGTTTGATGACGAAGCGTCTCCCAGGAAAAAAGCAGGGGCTAAACCAGGTAGTTCCAGAACTCCTGTAAAGAAATCTGTAGATGATGATGACGATGATGAAGATGACGACGATGATGATGATTTCGATGATGATTTTGATGGCGAAGAAGATGAATTTGCAAAGGAAGACCCGGATTTTGAAGAATTTGATATTCCAAAATCTGCTAAAGCAGTAACGGGAAAAAAGACCCCGGGTAAGGATAGCGAGTTTGATGATGATTTCAGCGATTTGGGTTTCTTCTCAGATGATAGTGGCTTCGATGATGATGACGACGACGACTTTTAGTATTATTCACTTTAAAACAGGTAATGCACGTACGTAATACTGCTTCTTTTAGTTTTAAGGGTAGCGAATTAGGGACAGTTAAACATAAAATGCTGAATTGGCTAAGGCCTTTCAGCATTTTTGCTTATTTTGATAACAACCGGTACGCGCACGAACCCAACCGTTTTGAAATGTTGGTAGGGGCAGGGAGCCTGGAGCTGGTTCCTATGCCGTTTGCCAACGGAGATTGGCTGTTTGGTCATATAGCCTATGACTACAAGAATCAAATAGAGCAAAAGCTGTTGAGCAAGCACCCGGATACTATAGGTTTTAAAGACAATTGTTTTTTTCAACCCCAGATAGTCTTGTATATACCTTTCGGAATGAACGAAGTATATATATCTTGTGCTACCGGGAACCCGTCGGAGATCTGGACCGCCATTTGTAATACTGCTACAGGGCCTGCGACAACGGAACCCGGCCCCCCGTTCTCCTGGAAAGCCCGGTTCAACCGGGAAGATTATATAGCCACAGTGCAAACCATACGCGATCATATTGAAGAAGGAGATTGTTACGAACTCAATCTTTGTACAGAGGTTTATGCGGAATCCGTACATATAGATCCCCACCAGGTTTTCCGGCAGTTAAATGAGTTGAACCCTGCGCCATTTGCCGCGTTATACCGGAATGAGGATGTTTTTCTGATTTGTGCCAGCCCCGAACGGTTTATTTATAAAGAGCAGCAAAAGGTATGGTCCCAGCCTATTAAGGGAACGGCATCCAGAAGCGCCGACCCTGAGGAAGATGAGGTGCTCAAGATCCGGCTTCTCCATAATGAAAAGGAAAGGGCGGAGAACGTAATGATCGTTGACCTGGTGCGGAACGACCTGGCTAAAAGCTGTGTAGCCGGATCTATAACAGTGCCGGAATTATTTGGTGTTTATTCCTTTCCTCATGTACACCAGTTAATTTCTACAGTTTGCGGCAATCTGAAAGCAGGCTTGTCCCCCGCAGAAGTTATTACTCATGCATTTCCCATGGGAAGTATGACCGGTGCGCCTAAAGTAAAGGTCATGGAATTGATCGAGCGGTATGAACGTTCGAGGAGAGGATTATATTCGGGAACGGTAGGGTACATCACCCCATCAGGTGATTTTGATTTCAATGTGGTCATCCGGAGCTTGCTTTACAATAGCAATACAGCTCACCTTTCGTACCAAACGGGAGGGGCCATCACTTACGACAGTGTTCCTGAAATGGAATGGGAGGAGGTGCGTTTGAAAGCTAAAGCTATGGAGCAGGTTTTTTTGTGAAAATTCAGGTTACATTTGTACCCTGTTGTTCTTCTTTTTAACTAACAAATATAGTCATGAATAGCCAGTTAAAGACAATCTTATTGACCGTACTTACGCTTTCCCTGTTTACTATAGCCATCGTAGAACTGACCGGGGTAAGCTCCAGGGCATTGTTCAATAAATACGGCATCGGCGATGATCCGGGTCATTCCCATGAGCTTGACGCCAGGAATGAGCGGGATGAAAAGGTGAAACAAATGCCGGCCACTAAAATCAGCTTTCCGGAAAGCAAGTTTGACTTTGGTAAGATCAAAGAAGGAGCCAAAGTGCGCCATGCATTTAAATTCCGGAATGTAGGAGACCATCCCCTGTTGATTGCCGATGCCATTGCCTCTTGTGGCTGTACCGTCCCTTCTTTTTCCAAACAACCCATTAAGCCGGGAGAAGAAGGCGAGATCATGGTAGAGTTCGATTCAAAAGGCAGGAAAGGTAAAAATACTAAATCTGTTATCATCGTATCGAATGCGGAAGGCGGGAAGGTTTCCCTGAATTTTGAAGCAGAGGTGGAATAAAAAAGAAATATGGTGATCAAAAAATATCTCTCCCTGGTCAAATTCAGCCATACTGTATTTGCCCTGCCTTTTGCCCTGATCGGTTTTGCCCTGGCTGTCGTGTATGAACAGCAGACTTTTCATGGCTACCTATTAGGGCTGATGTTGTTATGTATGATCTTTGCACGCAGCGCAGCGATGGCTTTTAATCGTTTCCTGGATAGAAAATATGATGCATTAAATCCCCGTACCGCACAGCGGGAGATTCCGGTCGGCATTATCCGGCCCGGCAATGCTTTGGCATTTACACTGGTTAATTGTGTTTTATTTATTGCCACTACTTATTTTATTAATACTATATGTTTCTACCTGTCACCGGTAGCCTTGTTTGTGGTACTGTTTTATAGTTATACCAAACGTTTTACTGCATTGTGCCATATGGTACTAGGCCTTGGTCTGGCCCTGGCTCCTATCGGGGCTTACCTGGCGGTAACCGGGTACTTTGATGTGCTCCCCCTGTTTTTTTCTTTAGTCGTTTTTACCTGGGTCTCAGGTTTTGATATCATTTATGCCCTGCAGGACGAAGAGTTCGACCGGGAACACCGATTACATTCT
>CAZFKK010000039.1:14388-15046 GCA_964519735.1 uncultured Taibaiella sp. | reverse complement strand
AATCATTCCGTCCATCACCATTAGGGGTAAAGGCATTAGGGATATCGATATAACAATTCTTACTGATGATTACAGATGCGGTACTGCTGCAACCTAAAGGTTCCTGGGTTACGGTAAGGCTATAAGTACCGGGCCGGAGTACCCTGATGCTATCCGATCCCGAGCCATTACTCCATCTACTGTGGTAAAGCGCCCCTGCAATGCCTGCCCGGTTGTATAACACCAAAGGGCTTCCATTAAAGCACAAAGCCGTATCGGCTCCAAGATCAACAACCGGTAAGGCAAAAACAGATACGGCACCGTTGGTGGTCTGATCGGGACAAGCCCGGAACAGGGTGATCAGGCTTACCGGTATGATACCGTTGATATCATAAGCATGCCTGACCTGCCGTTCCCTGATCATGGTTTCGGCCCCGTCTCCAAACTGCCATAAAGTAGCCACTATAGAAGGATGATCTGATAATGATGAAAAGACGATGGGCTCCCCTATGCAGATCTGTTCCGGCGATGCATGGAAATCGTTGGCCACTTTCTCATCCACCCATATGGATAAATAAGTGGTATCTGCACAAATCCCTCCGATCTTACCCGTCAGCATCACCTCATATTTCCCCGGCTGCTCAAATCTGTGACCGGGTTGTGCAAGGGAAGAAGCCTG
>CAZFKK010000039.1:13769-14378 GCA_964519735.1 uncultured Taibaiella sp. | reverse complement strand
GCCGTCACCGAAATTCCAGGTAAACTGGTCAAAGGGCTGCACGGAAGTATTCTGAAATTGAATCAGCTCCTGTGCACAAATCAGGGTATCCGCTATAAAGGAAACCCGGGGATCAGTTTCCGGGTATTGGACCAGGAATATTTCCTCATAATGTTTGCAGGGGTCTATCAGGTAATGAACGGTATAAGTTCCGGGACCCTTGACCCACCGTTCCGGTGCCGTACTTCCGTCTTCCCACACATAACCGGTTCCGGACAGGTTACCGGCTTGCAGTATAAAAGAATCTGACTGGCACTGCCCGAATTTTGTAACTATATTGGCAATGAACTCATCCTTATACATCACGACGATAAAGGAGTCGATAAACTCGGTACAATTTGTAGTCGTATCGAAACGGTTATAACTGACGCGGTAGGTTCCGGATTCATACACTGCACGGACCGGTGTCCGGGAATCATCATCCCAGGTATAATGAGTACCGTTTAAATGAACAGCAGTAAGAAGAAAGCTGTCGGCACAATAGACCGTATCTATGCTTAAGGAACTGGCCTTGTTGACATGTACAATCGTAGCCAGGTTGGGCAAGCCCAAATTTGAGTAGGTTCCGGC
>CAZFKK010000039.1:0-13759 GCA_964519735.1 uncultured Taibaiella sp. | reverse complement strand
GCCAATAACGGGAAACCATTAGGCACGTAGGAACAGGCAGCCCCGGCTAACCCTGGCTTTTCGACTACATTTAAAGAACTTTTGCCCGAATTTGCCGTATATACTTTACCATCAGGAGCTCTTTTAATTGCCGGATAAAACTGTCCGTCCGCAAGCTGATGCCTGGATAAAGACGTCGTTAAAGAGTCGCCGGACGCAAGGTCATACTGCTGTAATGTAGTACCGCTGCTGGCATATAATTTCGAATTATCATCGGAGAAACAGACCCCGTAATAATAATTACGCATATCTCTTTCCAATAACCAGGGGCGGCTCACTGCACCGCTGCCGGCATCAAAATCATATAAATAAAGGTTGCCCTGGGCAATGGCTAGTTTCTGGCCATCAGGCGATATATCAATACTTCCCAGGATACCTCTATACCCCCCTTCTCCCGGAAGGCGCTTCGATATAACGGCATTATGATCAATGCCATCCATATCAATATTATAGGATTTAAAAACGTTATCAATACGGTTCACGGCAACCAGCCAGATATTGCAATTATTGCCGGACACTGCCGTCATATGCTCTGTAAGCAAGGAATCCAGTGGAATACCCTTTTTTCCGGCAATCACATCTCCCAGGCCATTGTTCAGGTTCATATCCACCACGCTGTAGTACAAGCGACCGAGGTAATATTGAATTTGTTCCATACCCAGGGAAAATATATAGTATTTGTTCAGATCCCCCGGGATCGGCACTATTAAAGTGCCTTGCGTAGTACTTGAAGTAATGTTCATACCCACACCGGGCAAGTCATTGCCATTAGGCATCACCTTATGAGTCCGGTCCCAGACACTGGTACCATCCGTATAAAACAATAGCTCGCCTGCATCATTACAAATGGACGCCGATCCTTCTGAAGTAGCTATCGCTGTTTTAATTGCCTGTGGTGCAACCCCGTTAAAATCCACACCGGCCTGAGTTCCGAAAGCCCAGATATTTTCATATTGTGCCCGGAGACTGCCCGTACAGCAAAGCAGCGATAAAAACGCCAAGGATATTCTTAAAATAATGCTCATAAAAAAACAAATCACTTATCTGCTATAATTCTGAAAGCCCTGTACTTGTCCTTAAGTTGAAAGATCGCTGAACCCCAGGCATTTTTACTACGTAATCCGAAAGTTCGCCATAATTATTTACTCCCCGTCATTCAGATAAATTCATATTTACGGTTTAAAATATGGTATTGCACCCACTTAAGGTATGATTTTCAGGTCTTAAAATATTAGTTGACATATCGGTAAAGATACAAAGGAATTTCCAGATAGTATAAGAACACGGGACATGGCAAAACCACTATGTAAATATTGAATTGCAGGAGATTAATACCGGACAATTGAGCGGACAAAATACTGGTAATCCTACTAGGCCTTTTAATGCTATTGTCAAATACCTTTGAAGGTGAAAGGACATCCTGGAATTTTCCATTAAAAAAAATATTTTACTCAGCTTTACAATTAAAAAAACAAATTATGACAACTAGGTTTACTATTTTAAGCATTCTATTCGCTTCTATTTTCTCAAACATGGGTTGGCATACTGCCCATGGACAATACCTGGAATGGGCCAAAAGCATACAAGGATCTGCAACTAATGAAAGTTATGGTAATGCTATCGACAGGTGGGGTAATGTATATACAATAGGAACATTTAAAGGCAGCGCAGATTTCGACCCCGGGCCTGGTATTTTCAGCATGACATCACAACTACAATCGACAAATGATGTTTGCGTTTTTAAAGTAGATCCCAAAGGCAATCTTTTATGGGCTAAGCGTATGGGAAGCAAAAAACAGGATGAAGGCTTAGCGATAGCAGTTGACCTGGAAGGGAATGCCTACCTAACCGGCAATTTCAGAGATACCTGCGATTTTAACCCAGGTACCGCCGTATACAATTTGCCAGCATTGGGCAGTAATGACATCTTTATCGTCAAACTAAGTAAGGATGGAAACTTCATCTGGGCCAAGCAGATCGGGGGTGGAAAAGGAGCCCATGCACCCTCGTCTATTGGTGTAGATGCCTACGGGGATATTGTTTTGGCGGGTTATTTTTACGATAGTTTAGACTTCGACCCAGGTACCGGTAAGCAGCATCTTATTTCTGCCGGCTCAAATGATGCATTCCTGGCAAAGTATAATAGTAATGGAGAGTATATCTGGGCAATGCGGATGGGAGGAAAAGCTTCTGAATTATGTTACTCTTTGTCAACAGGCTTATCGGGAGACATTGCAATAACAGGAATATTTGGATCTGCAGCTGCGCCAACAGCGGAATTTGGTAATCTAACCTTAACAACATCCGGAGCACAAGACATTTTTGTGGCCAAAATAAATAAAAATGGAAATGTAATTTGGGCCAAATCAATGGGTGGTTCAGGCCTTCTAGAAACTGGAAAAGCTATAGCTATTGATAATGAAGGCAACATATACACTACAGGATACTTTGGTTTTATGAATCCACTGGCCGATTTTCACCCTGGCTCAGGTACTTATAATCTAGATGCCTCCAAAGGCAATATATTCTTATCCAAACTAGATAGCTCCGGTGAGTTTATTTGGGCAAAGCAAATTGGTAATAATTCAAATAGCACAATGTTGAATAGTTTATCCTTGAAAATTGACCAGCACGACAAGATTTATCTTACCGGTATGTTTTATCAAAGTGCAAATTTCGATCCGAATTCGGAGAATGTATTATTAGTTGCAGATAGCAACAGTCAGAAAGACGTTTTTGTCTCAAAATACGATAGCGACGGTAAGTTCATTTGGCTGAAGCATATAATGAGCCTCGGTGCTTTTGGAACTACCTTATGTAACGCCATATGCTTAGACACGTCTTCCGGAAGTATTTATATTACAGGAAGTTTCAGCCCTTCGGCCGATTTTAGTCCGGGAGATAATTCTACGGTTATTCATACTGCTGTTGAAAGCAACAGAGACATCTATATAGCAAAACTATCATGCATCACTACTGATAGTCTGAGTATTACTGCCTGCAGGTCGTATAGCTATAATGGCCATGAATACGAAGAAAGCGGTGATTATGTAAATACGTTTGTTAATACAATTGGTTGTGACAGTACTATTGTGCTCCATTTATCAATTACGCGACCTGACACTTCCATTGTTGTGAAGGATCAAACCCTGCTTGCAAAAGATCAGAATGCTAGTTACCAATGGCTAAATTGTAAGACCCAAACCCTGATTGAAAATGCTACGAGCCAGGAATTTACTGCAACAGAAGCCGGAGCATATGCTGTGATACTTACCCTGAACGAATGCAGCGACACTTCTACCTGTTATTCTGTTCAACCAGCCAGCCTGAAGGAGGATTTGCATGGCCAAGCGATAGCGCTTTACCCCAACCCCAATAAGGGCCAATTTACGCTACAATCAAATCAATCATTAACAAACGCGTCGCTGCACTTATTCAATATTTTGGGACAATCTCTATTAAAGAAAGAGGGATTACAGGGTACCCAGGTTGCATTAGATATTTCCAATCATCCCGACGGTGTGTATTTGCTGCAAATACGTCAAAACGATCAAAATATGATTTTTAAAATAGTCAAAGAATAATCACTCTGAGTAGTATAGTATCCAGGCAAATCGAGTTGTTGGTGAACCAATACCAACAACGTTTGCCTGTTGTAAACCTCCTTTCACAGGAAGATAAATGCTGGTGTCCGGCCGGGCCTCCGTTTTATGATAAGATATATACTGACACCGTTAGAGGTATCTTCACCGTCTGCAATGCAGGTTGACCGGAGAGTAGTTCTATTAAAAATGATTATGCAATGAAGTATCATTTACTAATTCTTATACAGTTACTTTGGCTACCTGCCTTAAGTACCCAGGCGCAACAAGAGAATATCTGGATTTTCGGAAATCATATTGGCTTTGATTTTAATTCCGGAAGTTGTGTCCCCTTTGCCACCCCACCAACTGGTATGCGAAATGGCTATCCAGCTGCATCCGTATGCAATGACAAAGGTGAATTATTATTTTATACCAATGGAGAAAGCGTCTGGAACAGGAATCATCAGATGATGCCTAATGGAGAATATCTTGTAAAAGATGCCAATTTGCCGTCAGCAGCTGGCCCTTCTTTTACCTATGTATCCGGGGCACAAGGAGATGGAGCTACGATAATTATACCCATGCCCGATAATCCCAAACGGTATTATATTTTTTATGTAACACACAGGTTAAACTTTCCATATTCAGGAAGGCTCTACTATAGTATAATTGACATGACTTTAGATAATGGCTTGGGGGATATTTATGCGGAAAGTGTCTTATTAGATGCTGATTTAGTGGTAGGATCTCCGGCTTTTAGCCCTTTTGGCTATCAACTTACAGGCGTAGCGGGTACAAAATGTAATGTATGGCTACTCGCTACTGCACGGGCACAAGGCCAAGCTACCGAATTAAGGGCTTATAACATCAGCGGGGATGGTATTGACAGTATTGCCGTTGTTTCCCCTATCTTAATCAAAAATAAAAGCGGCCATGGTTCACAAATAGTAGTTTCCCCCAACCGTAAAAAACTGGCTTATGCCGGTAACGCGATGCTTTATGATTTCGACCCCTTTTCCGGAACGATCAGCAATCCCATTCAATTGGAAGACAACAGCGATATCTTCGGCCATAAATACAAATCTGTGGCATTCTCCCCGGATAATACAAAATTGTATGCTACAGGCACTATGGGTGCTTCCATCCTGCACCAATTTGACATTACCTCCGGTATCGAATCTGAAATCCTATCCACAAGAACCATAATAGAAAATTTATATGGTTTTATGAAACTAGGCCCCGATGGAAAAATTTATATCAGCCAGCAAAGTATTTACAGCCCCTTCTTAAACGGAACCATCAATAATCCCAATGAAAAGGGATTAGCCTGCAATTATATTCCCAACACCCCCTATTTTGCTCCAGGAAGCAGGTCTAATGGCTACTCACTTCCGAATGTAGTTCCGGTAATCCTACGGGATACCCTTTACTCTACTTTTTCGGATTCTTTTGCAGCATGTGCCACTGCTGTCTTGAAACTTTCACCCAAAGACACTTTTGGATGGGGCTATCAATGGAGTACCGGCGATAGCAGTCTTTACCTAAACATTGATAGTCAGGGGGTCTATTGGGTGACCTATTACAATTCGCCTTGTGTGCTAATGCTCGATACCTTCTACGTTAAAACATTCCAATTACCCTTACAGGATTTGGGCAAGGATACTTTATTTTGCGCCCATATCCCTGTTCAGCTCAGATTGAAAGCCAATAATCTGGAACACGCGGCGTTGCAATGGAGTAATGGCAGTAATGAATCATCTATCGTGGTTGCAGATACGGGCATGCACTGGGTAAGCCTTAGCCTCCCTCCATGTGTCACTTCTGACAGTATTTATATTGGCAGGCAAATATGCGAGTGCACCATAATTGTCCCTAATGCATTCTCCCCCAACAACGACGGCGTAAACGATTTATTTCAACCCTACATCCAGGCAGATTGCCCTAATATAAAGAAATATTCTTTGAGTATTTACAATAGATATGGCCAACGGATATATAGTAGTGTTCAAATGGAAGATGGATGGAACGGAACATTTAATGCCATTCCTGTCGATATAGGCACTTATTATTTTGAAATCCAACTGGAAGCCGGAACAAAGAATAAACCCTATTACCAAAAGGGAGCGTTAACGTTGATCCGTTGACCTGCCCCTGCTTCTATGACCTGCATTTATTCACCTACTTTTTAAACACCGCGATGAAGCCAGGAACTCCTGCTGTTTTTCTCTTGTTAGCTATGTGTCTCCTAGCACAAAGGACAAATGCGCAATATGAGCAGGTCTGGGCATTCGGAAACCAGGCTGGGATTAATTTCAATGCGCTTCCTCCTCAACCCATCCGGACGAGCATAAAGACTTTAGAAGCCTGTGCTTCTGTTTGTGATCAGGCAGGACAACTTTTATTTTATACGGACGGCACCCAGGTTTGGAACCGGAATCATGTGCAAATGCCCAATGGATCAGGTCTTACTCCCTTTTCTTATGTTAATAATCCTTCAGCAGGTCAGATAAATGCTACAAGTAGCAGTACCCAGGGAACGTTAATCGTGCCTATATTGAATACAGAAAGATACTATATTTTCTCTATCACCCCCTGGGAATTGGGACCGGAAAGAGGATACCTTTATTATAGCATTGTTGATATGTCATTGGATAATAATTCAGGGGACATAGATATTGCTCATAAAGCCGTCTTAATAGATAGCAATCTTACGGAGGCAATGACCGCGGTGGCAGGTAATGAGTGCAATATCTGGCTTTTGGTGGTTTCCCATTGGCAAATGGCCAGCTCTATAGATCAACCGGATACCTTAAAGGCGTATAATATCGATTACTTCGGCATTAACCCGAGTCCTGTAATTACCTCCATATCCGGAAATGTCTCAGGAAATGAAAGTGGGATAATAGGGAGCATGCAGGTATCTCCCGACAAAAGTAAACTGGCCATCGCCAATGGCAAACTTACATTATATGACTTCAATAGTTATTCAGGTGTAGCAACAAATCCCTTAACGATGTCCGTTAAATCAGAAGACTATTATTCAGTGTGCTTTTCCCCTGATAATAGCAAGCTGTATGCTATTGAGCATTCATTTAATGGCAGCTTAAATCAATTTGAACTTGGAGTTAGCGATAGTACCTCGATTTTAAACTCAAAAACGCTAATTACACCTGTTAAATACGCACAAATGAAGGCCGGCCCTGACCAAAAGATTTATATATCAGCGCCAAATACGGATAATACCGCTATTCATCGTATCAACGAGCCTGATGCCCCAGGCATTGCCTGCCAATTTCAAGAAGGCGCTATTTTATTGGATACTACAACCAAAGCGCTAATAGGCTTACCCAACCAGATCGTGCATATGTCTGAAAGAGATAGCCAGCATTCTTTTCAGAATAAAGCGACGGGGTGTTTCGCTGCTCAATTGTTACTTCAGCCGAATGCGAGAGGTAAAGATCATATATGGGATAATGGAAGCACAGGAGCCCAGCGTATCGTTAGTCAGCCCGGATTATATTGGGTCAGCTATCAAACAGCCTGTACCATTTTTACGGATACTTTTAGTGTATCATTTCCCTATGGTACCTTACCAAGTATCCGTATTACCCCAAGCTGCCGTAACGATCAGAATGGCAAAGCTTCGGTTTCCACAGTTCCCTGGGATACCATACAATACCACTATAGGTGGTTTAAAGGCGATGGAACTACGCTATCCAGTGCAGATAGTATCCAAGGCATAGCAGCAGGAAATTATAAACTCAGGATTTTCACCCCATACTGCGATACGGTCATCGCTATTTATATTGACGAGGTGATGTATAAGGTTTCTTTCGAAGCGGATAGCTTAGTTTGCATAGGCGAATCCATCCAATTTAAGAATAGTTCGGCGCAGCACTTTGAACATTTTAAGTGGAATTACCCCGATGACCATCATTCAGAGCTACCCGAACCTGAACACGCCTTTTCCCACCCTGGAAATTTCGAGGTGAGATTGATCGGTGTAGGACCTATTTGTTCCGACACTGCCTATAAGAACATCAGGGTGGACCCGCCCTTAGAAGGTTTAATGCTCAAAAAAGACATGGCCCGTATTTGCATAGGCCAGAAGGTCAACCTCACCCCAATTGCGGACAGTACCGTCCTTAAACTTCATTGGGAGTTTGGAGATGGAAGTTTTCTTTTTTCAGACATTGAACCGGTACAACATGCTTTCGATAAGGATGGAATGAACTCTATTGTACTTCAAGCCCGGCTGCGTGCCTGTCCGGATGTCACTACCCGGGATAGTATTTATGTTTACCCATTGCCTTTAATTAACCTGGGACCGGACAGTGTCTTATGCATGTCCGCTCCTTCAATTACTTTATCCAACCATGTGATGTCACCTTCTGTATTTAACCAATACAAATGGAGTACAGGCGAAACGACTGAATTTATCACCATCAGCCATGATGGTGTGTACCAGCTCTCCGTAACTAATGAATTTAATTGTAGTAATACCAAAGAAATCACTATTAGTAAAGATTGTTATCTTGAAATTCCCAATGCATTCACTCCGAATGGAGACGGCATTAATGATTACTTTTTTCCTAGGCAATTATTGTCAAAAAATGTAACACAATTCTACATGCAGGTTTTTCATAAATGGGGCCAGCTCCTGTATGAAACCACGAATAAAGATGGGCGCGGCTGGGACGGCAAGTTCAACAATAAAGACCAGGTATCGGGGATATATGTATACCGCATTTCCATCATGTTTGGAAATGGCAGGACGGAGCAGTACGATGGAAACGTCACATTATTACGTTAGCATTAAACAGGAACATGAAATATTGCCTACTTTTGGGAATTACCCTTTTATCAGGATGCAACGTGGATAAGAACGTGTCTCTAAACGTTCCAGGAAACGATATTTATAAAAATTCTGACTCACTCATACGGCATCATCATTTCCAGCCGGACATTTTCAACAACAGAAGTCTTAAAAGAAGGGGACACCAGGGGCCATACTTTTTTGAACAAACTTACCCTTTTTACCCCGAGATGATGCTGCCTCAAGAAGATTAAGATGATCCATCGACCAATCATAGTAATCATATTACAACTCGGACAATACAAGAGATGTCGTTGGTTTACCAAAAACCAGCAAGCGGTCCACCAGCCCGGCAAGGGTCTCTCCGTTACGTAGCCTCACCTTCATAATCAGGCAGTCATTCCCGGTGATGCGGCTACAGGTAATGATTTCAGGAAACTGAGATAATTCTTTAAAAAAACGCTTGTAGTTGTCTCCACTAAAATTCATAGTGATATAAGCCGCGAGCGGATAACCCAGCTTTGCATAATTAATTGTAGCTGCGTATCCTTCAATCACGCCATTTTCTTCCAATTTCTGTACCCTTTCAGCTACCGCAGAAGGCGACAATCCTATTTCCCTGCCCAATTGCGCATAGGAGTAGCGGGCGTTGATCCCCAGCAGTCTAAGAATTTCATGATCTAAAGCATCTATTTGTAGATTCGACTCCATTATATAAAAAATAAGCTTGTTTCCACGGCAAAAATAGTATAATAGCATGGAAATAATTACAAAAACAATAAAATACCAGCTAATTTTGCAGTTCAGCAAGATTCAAAACAAAAAATCACACATGCCCCTACCTGTAACCAAGAACAGTACCCTTACCTTACTAGCGTTTGCCAGTGTTTATATTATTTGGGGATCCACCTACCTGGCGATTGCCTATGGACTGCGGGGATTCCCGCCCTTCCTGCTCTCCTGTTTCCGGTTCTTTACTGCAGGGATGATATTACTTATATGGCGTTGGGGGCGAGGAGAATCACCAGGCTCTGGCAGGGATTGGCTTAAAAATGGGATAGCCGGTATCCTGACACTTACGGGGGCTACCGGCTTGGTCACCTGGGGGGAACAATATATTTCTTCTGCTGAAGCCGCGATTGCCGCAGCTACGGCACCCTTCTGGTTCGTCCTCATTGATAAGAAAAATTGGCGTACCGTATGGGCAGATAAAAAAGCCATTGCCGGCATCATCATCGGCTTTGCCGGCCTGCTGCTCTTTCTCCAGGAAAGCATCGGCAAGACGGATACTTCCGCCAGCAGTACCCTAAGAATAACGGCCTTCGGGGTACTCATTTGCGGGTCTGTATTCTGGGTTTTAGGTTCTCTTTATTCCAAACACAACCGGGCCGGCAATTCTATCATTATGAATGCCGGCCAGCAATTAATCATGGCAGCTCTGGCCGCTGGTATCATTAGTTTATTCCGGGGAGAGTGGACAGCTTTTCATCCTGCATCTGTTCCATTTGATGCCTGGCTGGGTTTACTATTCCTGGTGGTCTTTGGTTCTGTCATTGCCTACTTGTCTTACATATGGCTTATTGCCACGCACCCCCCGGTTATCGTCAGTACCCACAATTATATTAACCCGGTCGTGGCGGTTATCGTAGGAGGGTTATTTCTGAAAGAAACTATGACTTCTAGCCAATTATTAGGTATGGCCGTTATTCTATTGGGGGTACTCCTGATCAATGCTTCCAAATACCGAATCAATAAGCAAAGTGTATTAAAAATCAGGAGCCACCTGCGCCCGGGCGGCTGACCCTCCAATGTGGGGTCAGCCGCGCAACCTGGCCAAGTCAGTTACGATAGAATAAAATTCATTAACTTCGGTGAAGTATGGGTAAATGTCTCTCCTCTATCAAATCGGTCCTCAACCAGGCAATCAGGCCTTTTACCGGCATTTTATTTTGCGGGATACTCATAATTTTAGATGGGAACACTAATGCACAGGACCGCCGCATGTCCCTCAAATCCTTTGGAGACACCACCCATGTCTCTGACCTGTTGCGCCAGGCAAAATCCCTGAGAAGAAGCTATCCGGATAGTGCGCTCCGACTGAATAATGAAGCGTTGTACCAAAGCAAAATCCTTAATGCTAACAGTGGTATTGCCAGGGCTCTGCTTAGTATTGGCACCATATATTTTGATAGAACGGAATTTTCTAAAAGCAAAATTGCATTTTTGCAGGCTGCTCCCTTTTGCCAGCTATCAAAAAAGGAACATAAAACCCTGAATGTAACACTTTATAATAACCTGGGAAATATATATGCCACAGAAGGAAATATCGATTCCGGATTTTACTATTACTTTAAAGCCCTGAAAGAGATAGAAAATAGGGGCATTAGGGATAGTTCGCTACTGCTCCTGGTATATAGTAATATCGGAGGCGTACTCATAGCCACGCGACAGGAAACTCAGGCCCGCTATTATTTAAATAAATCTGCAGAACTGGCACGGGCATTAAAAGATACTGTTATGCTGGCACAAAACTATATTAATATAGGTCGTTCACAGGTCCTGGAAGATAGCGCACAATATCATTACCGGCAGGCCCTTGGCTTATACCAGCAGCAAAAACACAGCCGATCTGTTTCTTCACTCTATTTTTTCATCGGTATGAGCCATGGCAGACAAGGAGACCTGAAGGGAGCCAAAAAATATTTTGATTCTGCAGAACATGCAGACGCTGTAGCAGCAGCAAGAAATCCGGACCTACAAAGAAATATAGGAGAGGTTTATTTTCAACTGAAAGATTATCCAAATGCGATTCTTTACTATACACGCGCTTTAAGACTATGTGAAGCACAAAACACCCTGTATATAAAACTCAATGTCTATTATTCCTTAGCCAAAGGATATGATGCAATGGGTAATAAAGCGCAAGCCTATACCTCCATGAAGTCCTATGCTGACTTACAAGACTACCTTATGAATGAAGAAAAAATAAAATCTCTGAACCAATTAGAAGTAAAATACCGGCTGGCGGAGAAAGAAAAAGAAATTGCCGCCAGCCTCGCCAGGCAGTATAAGCAGCAAAACCAGCTGCAGCAAAAGAATATATGGATCATCGGCAGCACAGGATCCTGCTTATTGCTATTAGCTATTTCTATGGGCATATACCGCACTCACCGCCAGAAACAAAAAGCACAAAAAGAGAAAATAAATACATTGGAACAGCAGCAGGAAGTACAACGCCTGCAAACCATCATGCACACTGAAGAGCAGGAAAGAGCCCGAATCGCGCGCGATCTACATGATGGCATGGGGGTATTGCTCTCTGCCAGCATTATGAACTACACTGTACTGGGAAAACCCAACCACCTCCTTCCCGCGGCAAAAAACACCTATGAAGAAGGCATGGATCTTTTGCAGGAAATGCGGAAGGAAGTCCGAAACATTGCCTACAACCTGATCCCGGGTATGATCGCTGAAAAGAACCTTGCTGATGCTACCCATAATTTGGCAAAAAAGTTACAAAAGAACAACCCGGTACAAATCGAAGTCCAAGAATATGGTACCATTGTAATGCTGGAACCGCAGCTAAGCTTTTCGGTGTACCGGATAGTGGAGGAATTATTAAACAATGCCCTGAAGCACGCGGAAGCAACACACGTTTTGCTACAGCTTATATTTCATGAACAGGGCCTAAACCTAGTTATTGAAGATGACGGAAAAGGCTTTGATACAGGCAGGATGTACGATGGCATGGGCTTGCAAAACCTCAAATCCCGTACTGCCCATTTGGGTGCCAGCCTCACTATAACTTCAGCAAAAGGGAAAGGTACCACTGCCGAATTGGAAATACCTATCAAAAACTTCAGCATGAAAAACTAACAAGATGACGAACCAACAGCAAGAAGCGCTGCGCATTAGAGTAGCCGTAGTAGATGACCACCCGATATTAATCAGGGGATTACAAAATATCCTGGGAGACATTGCTTTTATAGAACTCACGGGATCTTATGCTGAGGGTAAGGAATTGCTCGCAGGTATCGCGCATTCCCCTCCCGATGTTTTATTACTGGATATCCAGATGCCCGGACAGAGCGGGGAAGAATTGGCCCATTTACTGCATGCCAGTTATCCTCAAATTGCTATCATTGCCTTCACCAACCAGGAGCAGCAATATTATATTAACTCCATGATCAAGTATGGTGTAAAAGGATATGTCCTTAAAAGCAGTGGCGAAGCTACTTTGTTGCAAGCCATCGAGTCCGTGTACCGGGGCAATACCTATTTCGATCCGAGCATCAGGGAGCGTGCCGTGCTCGCTCTGAAACCTACCAAACACAATGAGGCTAAAAACCTGGTCCTTACCCAGCGGGAAAAGGAAGTACTGGAATTGCTGGCCGCCAATTATAACAGTAAAGAAATCGCGGATAAGCTATTCATCAGCAGGCGTACCGTAGATTTCCACCGGGTCAACCTCTTAGTCAAACTGGATGTCAAAAATGCGGTAAGCCTGGTTAAAAAAGCCATAGAAATCGGTTTGATACAATAATAAGGCCTGACTTTCATAATACAACCAGCATTGGCTACTTGTCCGCTATCACCAGTGACGAGGGCACATCCGTCAGCCATACGCTTTTGCTTTCTACTAACTGGTGCCAGCTTTCGGTAGTGATCAGCATTAAACTTTGCTGACTTAAAAACTGCCGGTCAATCACTTTATCGGTCAGCAGACTGATCGCGTTGGGGGCTTCCTGTTCGATCACCCGGATGGCTTCTCTGATGGCCATCCCATTTTTTATTTCCCCCGTAGCATCCAGGATGCTCACCTGTGCCCCGGAGTTGTGAATGAGCTTTTGGGCATAGGGAACCAGGAAAGCATCCTGCTCCGTAAACAAAGGAATAAATACGCGGTCTATCCGCTGCAGCCCTTTATCTATCAATATGCCTACGGGAACTTTACTTTTTGCCAGCACCATTCTTGTCCTTTCATCAAAAGGGGAATTATCAAACAGGCGCTCCCTACCCGTTACCTGGTTCATTAAGGTTTCCGGGTTAATGATGCGGGTAGTGAAGCCCAGCACTTTTCCTAATAAAGTACCTTCATAAATAGATTGCCCCAGCCCGATCAACAATAAGTCATAATCCCCTTTATTCGCTACCTCCACAATTTCCGAATTGATATCATTGGAGCCTTTAAAAAAAGTAGTTACTTTTTGATTCAGGGACCTGGCTTCCCGGATCACAGGATCAAATGATTCCTTTTCATACTCTTCCGTATCGTAATGATGCAATTCGTCCAGCGGGGACAAATGCATCAGCGTGATCG
>CAZFKK010000038.1:3079-15188 GCA_964519735.1 uncultured Taibaiella sp. | reverse complement strand
CTGAAGACTTCCTGGAAAAGGAAGTCTTCAGGTTCCACACTTTCAATATCCCAATGTTTCATGATTTCCAGGATGCCGGCAGTGACCCTGCCTGAGCCGGTAACCGCTATCTTTACCGGGGGAATCCTTACATAACGGTATTGTTGCAGCATTTCCTGCATGTCCTTGCAGGCATAGGCAGGTATAAGGGAAAATTTCCGGCTTTTCCTGCCGTAGGTAAGCAAGCCGTTATGGGCGCCCACGATGCCGGCAAAAACGCCAAAGCCCAGGATGCGGGCGCCATCTTCATAGGTCAGCGATTCATAGTCAATCATGCGTATCTTTTGCCTGATAAGTGCCTGCATCAATTGCCGGTTATGGGCTTGTTTTTTTTTGGTATGGGAAAAGAAAAAATAAGTTTTTCGGGGTATCAGGCTGGCTACCGGCACTTCCTTAATGCCTAAGAGCACATCGCAATCCCCCAGGTCCGGTTGCAGGCGGATGCCGGCCTGCAGGTATTCCTCGTCTTTAAAGCAGCGCTGGGGAGCCGGGGCAACGACCAGTTCAATATCCGGATACAACTGTTTGATGTCGGCACATTGTTGTGGGGTAAGTGGAGCCCTGTTGTCGGTGGGTACTTTCTCTTCAGAGATCAGGCCTATTTTTATCATGTAAGGATGCTTTAGGGATACAAAGGTACGGTTTGGCGCGCAAGAGATAATTTTCGCAAAACCTGCAGATTTTTTGTTTAATTTCAAAAGAAAAAATTACCTTTGCTGCCCTTTCACAGGATAGATTGCCCAGATGGCGGAATTGGTAGACGCGCTAGACTCAAAATCTTGTATTCGCAAGGATGTGCAGGTTCGATTCCTGTTCTGGGCACGAAAAATGGCTGTAAATCATTGATTTATAGCCATTTTTAATTTGTGCTACTGTCATTTTTTTACTGTATTCTACCGCATTTTCCACTATTGTTGACAGAATAATGACAGACCCATTGGCTCCAACAAGCTAGTTTAGCGAATGAACTAGCAAATTGTTACTTTTGAAGGCAGCTAATATTGATTCTAAATAGTGATGGCGAGCAAGAAAAATATTCCCATAAGATCTTTACCCAAAGAATCCGGCAATGGTATTGCTGTGGCTAAAGTTTCATCAGAGGTTTTCCTTTCTGATGAAGCAGCCAGATATGCTCATCGTCATGAGTATCATTTTTTTGTTTTGCAAGAAAAAGGTATCTCTCATACAGAAATCGACTTTGAAGAATATCTGATCTCTGAACCAACCATACTATATCAATCTCCCAACCAGGTTCACCGGGCTTTGAAGGTTGAAAATATTGAAATGTACATATTGATCATCAGCGACGAAAATCTGAATGCTGATTATCGAAAAATGTTACAGAAGATGGCGCCGTTAAAGCCATTGGCAATGAAATCCGAAGATCTTGCTATCGTCCGGCAAACTTTCGCACTATGCGCCGATCTCTATGAAAGGACAAGTGATAAACTTTACTATTCTTTACTGAAGGACAGTTGTAATGCACTGGTAGCATTGATGATTTCGATGTATCTGAAATTATCAATGCCATCAGATCATCTTTCGCGTTTTGAACGGATCGCAAAAGAATTTTCAGCATTATTGGAACAGAATTATGCTGCAATAAAGCGCCCCACTGATTATGCAAGCAAATTGAATATTTCCGTACCGTATCTGAATGAATGCGTGAAAAATGCAACCGGTTTTTCTGTTTCGCACCATATACAGCGGCGTGTTATCTTAGAAGCAAAACGCCTGCTTTATCATTCAGATAAATCGGTGAAAGAAATTGCAGATGAACTGGGGTATGACGACTATCCTTATTTTTCAAGGTTGTTCACCAAAATAACCGGAATGACTGCATTGATGTTCCGGACAAAAAACCACGATTAGTCCAATATTTACTTCTTTACGTCCTTTTTCATTTTATTAATTGTAACGTCCTTTGCGTCTAATAAAATGTAAGCATATGCCAAGCGCCCCAAAATGGGTATTTGATACTATAGATTTTTTATTATCAAAACTCCCTCCTTCAGAAGTTGTCGAAACCAAATATTTATCACCATCAGTAAAGCGGGTCCGGTTGAACGGTGATTTTAAAAAGCTTCACTTTCCGGTAGGTTCCTTCTTCGATTTCCGGGTTACAGATACGGATGCCAGAAGATATACCGTTTCTTATGTAGACGTAGAAAAGAGTAATCTGGAGCTCATTGCACACATACACGGAAAAGGCAGTGGTAGTGGTTATATGGATAATTTAAAGGTAGGTGATAAAGTCAGCTTAAATAAACCGCATACCGAACAAAAGTACTACGATCAATCAGCGGAAAGATTCGTTATTTTTGGTGATGAAACATCGTTAGCACTTGCCTGTTCCTTTCTTCCAATTTTGAGAAACAAAAAACATCCATTTCAATTTATTTTTGAGCTGGATGATGAGAATAAAGATATTCCAGAGTCATTAGGAATAGAAAATAGTATGGTTTTCCCCAAAAGTGGACTGTTCCGGAATCAAGAATGGTTAAGCGGCCTGCCACTTCTGAAAATAGCAGATTGGCAAGAAGCCTACTTTGTTTTAACCGGAAATGTGAAGTCCGTACAAACCTTCAGAAAGGTCATCAAGAGTAACACAAAGGGCAAAGTAAATCATCATGGTTATTGGCTTGAAGGGAAAAAAGGATTGTAGCCGTAATCATACTACAATCGAAAAGCTGCTATTTTCGCCACAACAGTTTTAATTGATCGGTCGGACAAGCTTTAATGTTTTAGACAGACGCCTTTTTTTCACCTTTGTGGGCCGGTTCTAAGGCGGATTCAAAGTCCTCTTCTACAAATTTCTTTTTTATGCGATCAATGGTACGCATACCGATTCTGTTTTATTTATTTTCCAGAAGCTTCTCCAATCTCGCCATCATTTCATCCTTCTCCTTCAGCATGCGCTCGTATAGTGCTATCTTTTCCTCATGCAGTTGGATTAGCTTATCGATAGGATGAATTGTGCATTTATACTGTTCGGCATATGCCACGGCTTCATCATGAAAAGTATTTGAGATAATATTAACTGCCTGTTCCTCATCAAAATTCTGGAAAGCTTCTACCGGTATTTTCAACACTGCAGCCACCTGCTGTAATATAGCCGGCTCGATAGTTTCTTTTTGTTCGAGCAGAGAAACCTTCTTTTGATTCCAGTCGTCGCCCAGGTCAAAAGCTAAGGCTTCCTGTTTGATACCCATCATTTCCCGGAAGCGCTTTACATTGCGGCCTTCATGTATTTTATTATTTTGCATAGCAGTGTATATGATAGGCAAATGTAGCCAATTTTGATGGATAGTTTATTCATGTATCCGGCCAATTTTTTGCTCTTGTTTCTCTTTAGTTAAGACCTAAATCCTTCATTTTCCCACCGTGGAGCTTCCTATCCTGGGGGTGGAGTGGGGCATTCCCGATTGGGAACAACAGTATTTGAAGGTAATGATGCGAGGCTGTCTCCGACTTTTGACAGCCTCTGCCTGTAAATGTCAATGTGAAGGACTAAGGATGGTTTGTCCCGGTTTGTAACAATTGTATATTATTCGGCAATTTTGGTCAATACCAAAATAATCCAGTAATTTCATCAATTCGTATAAATAATTCCTGCTTATGATCTACAGGTTTTCCATCCCGGATCGAAGGCGTGTTGAGGGTATAAAACTTTCTTTGACTTTAGTACTCCTGAGCCTTTGTACTTTTTCATTTGCCCGGAAGCCGGTAAATGAAGATACAGCTTATATCTTTAAACTGATTCCTGTTGCGGAAGCTGCGCTGAATGCAGGAAAGCTGGACAGCGCGATACAACTGTTCGGCCAGGTGATCACTTATAGTACAAAGGCGAAGTATACTTATGGCCTGATAAAAGGATGGTCCGGTTTAGCATTGAGTGAAAGCAATGCCGGCAATCGCACAAAGGCCCTGGGCTATTATGAGAACTCTATCAAAATTTGCGATACCTTTTTTGATAAAGAGAAGCTTCTGCCTTCAATATATAATAATATTGCCGTCATTTATCATTACTGGGGCAATTATCATGAGGCCATCCGCTATTACCTCAAGGCTATCCATATACGGGAAAAGAGCCCCGGGGCCAATATTGCATTGGAGAAATTATACAACAATATGGCTGCCCTGCTCTCGGATATCTCCCAATTTGAAAAGACATTGTATTATCTGAAGAAAAGCGAGTACCTGGCGCAGAGCCGGGGTAATTTCGACATGCTGGCTTCTATTATGCAGAACCAAGGCACTGTTTATGCAGAGATGGGAGACACTGTAAGAAGTAAGACCAGCTTTCAAAGGAGCCTGAAGACAGCCCTGGACTATAATATACCGGCACTTGTCCATAAATCATATATCAACCTGGCTAACCTTTCCCTGATGCAGAACCAGCCGGAGCAGGCGATCCGCTACCTGAAGAAGGCGATGGTACTCAAAGGTAATGTGCCTGTTTACCAGCGTGGTGCGGAGGCTGCAACCTTTGGCAATATTTACCTGAGGATGCAGGACGAAAAGGCAGCGGCATTTTTTCTGAAAAAGGCCCTGACCATTGCAGAGCAATATGATATGTCCAGGGATATTATTACGGCCCATCAATTTCTTGCCAAGCTTTATGTGGCCAAAGGTGATTATTTTCTCGCCTACCAGCACCAGGAACGTGCCTGGAGATTATCCGACAGCATTAATAATAAGGAAAAGACAGAAGCGATAATGGGTATAGAAACCAGTTACCGTACTGCGCTGAAAGATAAAGAAATAATGCAAAAAGAACTGTTGATCAACCGTCAGCAAAACAGCATTTATAAGCGTAATGCCTGGATAGGCATTACGCTTGCCTGTCTCTTCGGCGTCATCATCTTTATGCTGATCTTACGCCGGAGTTACCGGCATAAACAAGCATTAAAAGATGAAAGAGTGCAGCGATTAATCGAGCAGCAGGAGCTAAACGAAATGAAAACTATTTTCGATGCGGAAGAAAAAGAGCGCAATCGCATTGGGCACGATCTTCACGATGGGATAATGATCCAGTTTTCAGTCGTAAAAATGAATATGTCTGCTTTGTTAGGTGAAGACGGCCGGTATATCGCTAAGGAAAAAATAGAGCCGCTGATCAGTAAACTGGATACTGCTACACAATCCTTGAGAAAGGCAGCCCACTTCCTGATGCCGGATATGTTGTTGGAAAATGGCTTGTCTGAAGCGATACACTATTTGTGCAGTAGTTTGCAGGAAGATATATCTTTCAGTATCCGGTTAGAACAATTGGATGTAATTCCCAGGTTTAATATACAGTTTGAACTGGTTGTTTACCGGATCACGCAGGAGTTGTTACAAAATGTGATCAAGCATGCGCAGGCCACGGAAGTTTATCTTCAATTAAGCTATAGCAATGGTCAATTAGGTATAGAAGTGGAGGATAATGGTATCGGTATTGATCCCGACAATTCAAAAGAACATACGGGAATGGGATTGAAAAGTATCAAAGCAAGAGTACAAAGCCTCAATGGACACCTCTATATCAATACGAATACTAAAGGTACCTGCATTGGCATGGAATTCGACATGGATCCTGAAGCACAAAGGATCGGTCCGGAACTCCATTACAGCAAAAAATAGCAAACAGTTTATAAAACGGAATTTTACAATGATTAAAGTTTTTATTATTGACGATCATCCCCTGGCCGTGGCAGGTATAGAAAACCTGCTCTCTCCTTATAAGCATATCCAGGTTACAGGCACTTTCCAGACCGGGGCTGCCCTGTTACAAGCTTTAGCTCATCAGCTCCCTGACATTCTTTTGTTAGATATCCTTCTTCCCGATAAGAATGGTAAGGAGCTGGCGCTCCAGCTTTCCGAAGAGTACCCTCAGCTAAAAATCATTGCGATCACCAGCATTGGTTCTCCTCCTTATGTCAGGGCAATGATGCGCAATGGTTGCCTGGGTTACTTAATTAAAAATACGGACCAGAAAACTTTAGTGACCGCAATCGAAACCGTTTTCAGGGGTGAGGAATATATCGAACCCTTTATTATGAAGCAAATGCTCAATAATTTTATTAATTATAAAAAGAATGATCCCCTGAATCCGGAAGAACAGGTGCACCTGACCAGCCGGGAAAGACAGGTTCTGGACCTGATCTTAAAAGAACTCAACAATGTGGAAATTTCGGAAAAGTTATTCCTGAGCGTAAGAACCGTGGAAAGACACCGGTTTAATCTAATGAGAAAAATGCAGGCGAAAGGCCCGCTTGGTTTGTTTAAAGCAGCCATTGAAATGGGCATTATCGAACCTGTACAATTAGGACCATAGCGGAGCTTAGGGATTAACCGGGGCCGGGAGAGCATTAAAGGAAGCCTGCTTTATTGAATTGGGTAATACTACGCAATTTTCGGAAATTGCGTATAACTGCGATAACACCGTTTGAAATATAGGATGTAGATTTGGGGTAATGATTCTGTAATCTATTAAAATATGGAAAGTTATGAAAAGGAAAATTACTTTATTAGCAGTAGCGATCGCTTCATTTTATCTTGGTGCAGCCCAGGATTTATCGTTCGACCGGGTGATGACCGCAGGAAGCAAAGGTTATGAAATGGGTATGGGTATTCATGTGGACGCGGAGGGAAATGTGTACTCCACCGGTGATATCGCCCAGACGGTGACTTTTGGAGAGGGCGGAGGCAACCAGGTTAGCCTCACAGCGAATTCATTAGATGCGTTTATTTGCAAGCAGGATTCTACAGGCCTGGTTAAATGGGCTTATGGAATTGGAGGCAGTGGTAGTGACAGGGGGCTGAAAGTGACTACAGATAAACAGGGGGATGTGTATGTGATGGGCTACTTTTCGGGGACTGTGGATTTCGATCCGGGTAGCGGCAATGCGACGCGTACTTCAGAAGGCAGTGTGGATGGGTTTGTGTTAAAACTCAGTAAAGAAGGTACTTTTGCCTGGGTGACTACCTTTGGCGGATCCGACTACGACAAACCGGAAGGATTTGATATAGACAATAACGGGAATATCTATGTTACAGGATCTTTTTCCGGAACTTCGAAATTCGGGAATGTTTCGATCACTTCCACGGGCAACGTAAACATCTTTGTGACCAAAATGGATGCCGGAGGGCAATTTGTATGGACCCATGGTATTGGCGTGGCAGGATCCAGGGGGATTCAGCAGCAAGGGCTCGGATTGTGCGTGGACACAGAGAACAATGTGATTGTGACCGGTAATTATTCCGGCACCGTTGACTTTAACCCCGGGGTTGGGATAAATAATCTCAGCTCTAGTGGCAACAGCTCCGATATTTTCCTTTTAAAGTTATCCAGTTCGGGGTTATACCTGTGGGCTAAAACGATCGGGAATACGGATTCGGATTATGGGCATGCTTTAACGGCAGACAAAGACAATAATATCTACCTGACAGGCTATTTTGGCGGTACGGTCGATTTCAATACAGGTTCGGGGACCCTCAATTTAACAGCATCAGGCATTATGGATGGATTTGCTGCTAAATATAATGCCAATGGAGAAGTCGTGTGGGCCAAACACTTCGGCGCAGGCAATATGGACCAGGGATTGGACATCGCGTTGGACGCGCTCAATAACGTATATGTTACCGGGTTTACTAATGGTAATCCCACGGTAGATCATAGCTCAGGTAAGATCATGCAGGGCTTTTCCGGCCATGATATCATCATTCTAAAATACAACACCAGCGGCGATTTCTTATGGGCCAAGCTTATGGGGGGCATTAAGCCGCCTAACCTTCCCGCTTATGCTGATTCCGAAGTCGGCATGGGCATTGATGTGGACCGCCGTAACGGAGCGGTCTATACCACCGGTTATTACCAGGAGTTTGATATTGACTTCGACCCGGGCCCGGGGAGTTTTGTGGCCAATTTCAGAGGCGGGACGGATATTTTTGTACACCGGCTCCATTGTGCGGCAGATACTATAGTAGAGGAAGTCAACGAGCCTTGTGGCAGGGCGTATGCTTTTGCGGACACCAATTTGACGGAATCCGGTGAATACGTGTTCTACTCCCGTGAATTAGGAAGATGTGATAGTATTTTCATCTTAAAATTAACTTTGAGTACCAACGAAAAGCCTGTCATCCAGGTGAGCGAACGTAGGTTAAGTACCACCCTGACCTATAAGAGTTATCAATGGATGTTGAACGGAAATGACATTGCCGGAGCGACCAACAGCACTTATGAGGTATTGGAAAGTGGAAATTACCAGGTTGCCGTCCAGCATGAAAATGAATGTACCGACACTTCCGATGTTTATGCCGTAACCAATGTGGGTATAAACCATCATCATCCCCTGGCATCTTCTATTCATTTGTATCCTAATCCAACCGTCCGGTTCCTGTACATCCAGTCCGGGGAAGCGGTGCAGGTCATGTTGACCTCCATAGACGGTAGAGTAATGAAAGTAGCGGAGCGCGGCAACCGTATGGACTTAGGGCAGTTGGCCGGCGGGTTATATCTGGCTCATTTCTATGACGATAATCACCGTCTTATTAAAGTAGTTAAGGTTAGTAAAGAATAAAAGCCGCCTGTATTCTTTACCGGCACCGGCAAGGCCGGATAACAACAACGGGTATTGTTTGTTTAAGAACAATACCCGTTGTTGCATTTGGTTTTGAATAAACAGGAACCAAAAAATATTCAGGAAAAATTTATCTAAAGAGAAAATAGTTTTTATCTTTGAGTTAAAGCAGTTTGCCTTTGGCGCGATACTGGAGGCCTCCCATCAGGATGAGGATACAAGTACAATAGAGGGAATAAGCGTTCCGTATGATGGCTATGCTAACAGGATGCAGATAGATTACAACATATTAATTGCATATGGTGGAATTGCCAGGAAGCTCGGTAAGGGAGAAATTGTGTTCCGGGAAGGAACTATGCCCCATTTCTTCTACCAGGTATTAGAAGGCGAAGTGAAATTGTTTTCCTCCAATATCGAAGGTAAAGAATTGATACAAGGCATATTTACAGCAGGACAAAGCTTCGGTGAGCCACCCTTGCTGTTAGGAAAGCCTTATCCAAGCACAGCACAAGCCACCGCATCAGGTATTGTTGTCAAAATAGGCAGGGAGAAATTGCTTGATATCCTGAAGGATTACCCGGAAATTGCCACTGAATTGCTGTATGCTTTCGCAGAACGTATTTATAATAAGGCCTCTGCTGTAAGGATATGGGTAAGTCAAACCCCGGAAGAAAAAATTATGCTGTTCCTGGACAGGCACAAGGAATCAGGATGGCCGGGAGATAGGGAGTCAGTTCCCTACACGCGCCAGCAAATAGCAGACTTTACAGGCCTTAGAGTGGAAACCGTAATCCGTACCTTGAAGCGCATGTGCAAAGAGGGAAAAATAAAAATCGTGGATCACAAACTCTATTATGAATAAATGATAAGGCCATCACTTGCCAAAAACTGGTTTAGATTAGGATTGTTCAATATTGCTATTGTGGCGCTTTATGGAGTATTAATGCGGTATAAAATTGCTTTTGATTTTCCGCTATTAGATCAAAAAAATTTGCTGCATGCCCATTCTCATTTTGCTTTCAGCGGATGGATAAGCCATATTCTGTATAGCGGCTTAGCTTTGTTGATGGCACCGTTTATAAATGCCCGGAGACAACAAAGATACAAAATTCTTATTGGTGTCAACCTGGTAAGTGCATTCGGAATGTTGATCGCCTTTACCGCACAAGGTTATAAGGCCTTCTCTATTACATGCTCCACTTTATCCATTGTCGTCGCTGTTGTTTATGCCTGCCTGTTCATCGGGGACTTGAAAAATCTTCCTGCGGGCCATCCCTCAAGATCCTGGTCAGCTACAGGTTTGTTATTAAATGTATTATCTGCTGCCGGTCCTTTATCATTAGTTTATATGATGGCATCCAAAAATATCGATCATGGTTTTTATGTCGGTTCCGTTTACTATTTCCTACATTTTCAGTATAGTGGTTGGTTTTTCTTTGGCAGCATGGCATTGGTGGCGGCTATACTTCCTGATGGATTCCCTTCTTTGAAACGATACTTTGTGCTTTTTGCGCTCACCGTTATTCCTACCTTCTTTTTATCCGTACTATGGGCAAAGCTCCCTTTATGGCTTTACATGATTACGGTTATAGCCACGCTGGTACAGTTGGCCACCTGGATGACCTTACTTATCAAAAGTCTGCCTGCTTTAAAGCGGCAAAAAGCTAAAGCATATTCCTACTGGGTAAATGTTTTTTTCTATACGGCAGCAGGTGCACTTACGCTTAAATTTATTTTACAAGCGGTTTCGGTGATACCCGCCCTCAGTCACTTGGTATTTGGTTTCCGCCCTGTCGTCATTGCGTATTTGCATTTAGTGCTGCTTGGGGTTTACAGCTTGTTTATTATTGGATACCTGTTTAGGCAGGGCTTTATAGCGCCTACAAAAGTAGCAAAAACAGCAGCGTTATTTTTTCTTTCCGGCGTCTTGCTCAACGAATTGTTCCTGGGTATTCAGGGCCTTGCTGCATTTACCTACACACTCATTCCACATGTCAATGAGATGCTGCTGGGAGCAGCAGTAGTGTTGTTGGGTGGGGCCACTTTTATGACAATTTCGCAGCGGAAATAAAAAGGCTTTACAAGCCTCCATACCTCACAAATGAGCCCAATACCAGCATAGCTATACCTATCAGGGTGACACAAATTACATGCACTGCCATCTCCCAAAGCTTTCCTGGATGAGTTCTTAATTTAGGGATGATCCGTAGTTGGGCGCTGAGCGCAAAAAGGACTGTAGAAAAGAGTAATAATAATTTCGTGGAAGTTACCTTTTCTATAGGAGAGGAGAAGGAGAACCAGTCTTTTGGCTTTATTCCGAATTCTAGCGTCATTCCTATTCCTGTAATAACCAGCAACACCAAAGCGGTCATTCCGAGTGGTGCATAATTTTTCTCAAATACCAGTAATGGCCGGGGATTATTTTTTCGTAGTACCGCAGGTAAGATACAGAAAGATAAGTATAAATGACCCCCTACCCAAACGGTAGCACAGATCAGGTGAATGATGAGCAGTAAATGATGATTCATAACAGTATCCGGTTTATTAATTTAGAAATGATCCCGATCTTAAACTGACAGACCGGAATGTCAGTTTGAAAACAGGAAGGTATTGAAGTGCTATATTTTTTGCTGCATCACGAGGGCAATGGCGCCGGCATGTTGCTTCATTTTATCAGCATTGATGCCTTCAAAATATGTATCGACAGTTTCTTCGAATAGTTGCAGCCAAAGCTCAAAATGTTCCCCGGATGTAGGATGCCTGGCATGCAGTGCCCTGTGTGCCACCAAAGGGTTGCCTTCATAATTTCCGGTATAAAACAATACGTTTTCCCAAAAATCACACATTAATGGCAAATGTTTCTCCCAGTTTATGGGTACAACCCGGGTAAAAAAGAAATTAATACGCGGGTCCGTTTTTATCTTTTCATAAAAGAGATGTACTACTCTTTCTATGTCCTCTCTGCCGGAGATATCTGGTTTCATTTCTTATTTTCTTTTTATGGTTTCCCAACACAAATTATTCCAATCCCTACTGCTGATTTCCTGGTCGCGTTATCTTTAAGCAGGTCTTACAGATCCTTCTTGTTAAACTTTCTCAACGAAATATAAAACGGCACTAAAATCCACAGGGACAATAGCCCGAATGACAATGCCAGCCCCCAGTTACTGCCGAAGAAATTCCGGAAGACAGCCCCTGAAAAGCCCATCATGGCGGCTACATCCAGTCTTAATAAAATCAATATGCGGCACAGATCCACAGGGCTTAATGCACTGAGTACTACCACGATCTTTTCTATAGGATAATCGGCAAACTGAAAAAAGAGGAATAATACCAAGCCATCAAACAATAAAGCAAAATACAACCAAAGCATCATAGAAATGCCGATCCCCTTCGCTTTGTCCCGGGTAAAGATACTACTGAGAAAGGCAATGGCTACAAAGATCACAGATAACAATGATCCGACAGCGATCATCATGAGCGCGGTTTCCAGGTTGACAAATACC
>CAZFKK010000038.1:0-3069 GCA_964519735.1 uncultured Taibaiella sp. | reverse complement strand
CGAGGCAGCCTGCGCGGCGTTGAAATCATAATGCCGCTCCGCCCCCCAGGACGGTTGACCGATGGCATCGAACCGGTTCAGTGTACCGGCCTGGTGATAGGGAATGGACAGGTAAAAGATGTCCCAGGTAACGGACTGATCGTGCGTATAATAATAAGGGAATACCTGCCCCCATCCAGTAAGCGGCGACCATACTCAGGGAAAGGCCGGTAAATAGGGCTTTCCAGATCTTGCTGCGTTTTACGGGGTGGCTCACTAACTGCTCTATAAACTCATTACTATTGTACACATAAATAGTAGCAAATAATACAGATACTAAGGGAACAGTAAGCAGAACAATGTTAAGTACACTTAGCAGCCCTTTGGCAGCATTATCTTCCAGGCTGAAGGCACTCCAGGAGAACATGGCCAGCATAAGGGCATAAACGATGACCATCTTATTTTTCAGAATATCCAACACTACATATTTCAATATCCGCATCATGCTGACGCCATTTTTAGAAGATGAACAATAGATTTGGCAATGGTTGACTGCCCTGTATCATTTTTTAGCTCATGGACACTCTTGTGTAATACCGGTTTGCCTTCCTGCATAAAGATTACCTGGCTTACAATGTCCTCCAACTCGCTTAGCAAATGAGAGGTAATTAAGATAAGACAGCCTTTGTTTTTGGCATCAATGATCTTTTCTTTCAGTATTTCCGATGCAATAGGATCAAGGCCGGCAGTCGGTTCATCCAGTATCAGCACTTTCGGCCGAAACATGAAGGCCAGTGCGGCACTTACCTTTTGCGTAGTACCTCCACTAAGGGTGCGCATTTTTTTATGGAGCATGGTGCCTATTTCATACTGATGGTACAGGTCGGTATCCAGACTTTCGTTGCTATTGCGAATGCCTTGTATCATGTTGATTACCTGTCCGATGCTCATATTTTCAGGATAACGCCCTATCTGTGGCATATAGCCGATCTGCCGTCTGTATTCGCTATCGTTTTTGATGTTTTCGCCATTAAAGATGATCATTCCTTTCTCGGGCAGCACCATGCCCAGTATGGATTTTATCAATGTTGTTTTGCCACAGCCATTAGGACCCATCAATGCGATGCATTCTCCCCCTGGGAGCAACAGGTTCACATTGTCCAATGCCTTAAGCCTTCCAAAACGTTTTGTTATATTTTTTATTTCTATCATAATGGGTAAGGTGCCATTCTCGGTTGATTATCTACAAAGTTCTCCGGAGTTAACGATGGTAATATCTTCTCCGATTTATCCAAAAGGCTGATCATAAAACTACGGTAGAGCAGCATAGCGGGAGGATTTTTCTCTACTATAACAGCATACAGGCTCAAAGGATGATAAAGTACATCTCCAAATCTGTCCTTATCCAGGTCGTATCCCTCGTACTTGTCCCAGTAGTTCCCGTTGAAATGATTGAGGGTAAGCGTACCGTTGGTCGTAACATCAAATGTATTTCCGAGAAAATTGTTTTTTTCAATTTTATTATCCATACAATTAGCCTGCATACGCATTCCCCAGCCATTGGCTTTGAAAGTATTGTGCTCGGCTGTAATACGGTTGGAGCCGTCAAAGAAAATTCCGGTGGTATTACGGATGAATTTGTTGCCTGAAAGATAACAATCCGACAGTTCCTTGAATAAAACACCATAGGCAGCATCTCCCCAATTCTCTTCAAAAGTATTGTTCATCATCACTACTTCTTTGGTAAACATCACGGCCACACCGGCGCCATTACTTTTAAAATAGTTAGTGATGTAGGCATTCTTATGCGAAAACATAAAATGCAATCCATAGCGCAGGTTATGATGCGCTATATTGCGCCAGATAACAGATTGTGTTACAAATTCGAAATAGATGCCATCGCGATGACCGTACACACGGTTGCCTATGATTTGCAGGCTGTCGCTTTTCCAGCAATGAATACCGTTGCCCGACTGGTATTCTTCCTTTAGGGAAGCCTTGAGTACATTGTTTTTTATGATACAGTTACGGCTATATTGGAGGTAAATGCCAAAATAATTGTTGAGCAGTATATTCTCTTCTATCAACACGTTTTTTGCATCATATACTTTGATCGCTCCGGGGTCGCTCATTGTTGTGCGCCCGCAGTTTTGCAATTGTAATCCTTTTATAATTACGTTATCCCTTTTTACAGACAGAATTTCATAGGTCAATTCTCCGTCCAGCACCGGCATGGCCTCACCCAGCAAGCACACTGCTTTATTTATTATAATATTGCCCTCGCGATAGATGCCTTTACCAATAAGAATAGTATCGCCATCCTCGCTCTTCTCCAGGGCAGACTTAATACTTGAATACTGCCTTCCCTTTCCTACCTGTAAAGTAGCGGCAATGGAATCTTTGTTGACTATAAAACATAAGAAATACAGGAAAGCAATTTTATATCCTGTTTTAATAGTAATGCTCATTAGGAGTCTTATGTCAGGGGTGTACAATGTCAGATATTTCATTCCAGTCCGCTATTTTGGTTGGATATTTCTGCGCCTGCTTTTCTGCAGCTTCCTTAGATTCAAATGCAGCTACATTGCCACCCATTGGGCTGTGTAGCGATTCGTGCTGAATATACCAGGCAGCCGTAGCGTTGATCAGCCGGTTCTCCTGGGTAAAATCGCAGATATAATAGTTGCCTATCTTTGCCTTGTCCTGCGTAGCTACATAACCTGCCATACAGATTAGGTCGTCGAATTTATATACTCTCCCTTTCCGGGTGATTATTTCTGCGCCGAAGCGCCCGTCGGAGATAGACATTTTACAAAATGCACAGGCATCCTTATGCAGTTGGATCGGGTCCGCACCCTGCCTGCTGCAGGATACGATAGAAATGGTTGCGACAGCCAGCAGGGTGATCGTTCCTTTGTTCCTGCGAAATCTGATCAGGGCTTTACTTTCAATAAGGACGGCGACCAACAGCAGCGCTCCTGCCCCTATAAACAGCCAGCCACCGATGTTGGGAATAGAATAAGCGCCGAAATTGAGCAGTTGCTTAAAGCCTATAAGCGGAGGTTGATAAGCCATTCCCGGTACTTTGAT
>CAZFKK010000037.1:13071-15219 GCA_964519735.1 uncultured Taibaiella sp. | reverse complement strand
CTCACATTGGTGACATTGTATTTATCGGATATCGCCGTACACCCAAAGCTATATGTCACAAAAACCTGATAATCTGCATTCTCTTCTACTATCAAGGTACTTGAGGTTGCACCGGGTATTTCAATTTCATTTTTCAGCCATTGATAGCTTACATATTTCAACGCCGTACCCAATACAAATTCATCTACAGTGATAACCGGTGCAGGAGATTCCAAATCATGAATAATAAAAGTATCTACCTTAAACTGGCATCCGTTATTGTATTTTACCCAATAGGTACCGGCTGCCTTTATCGTAAACTCCTTATTCGTAGAAGCATCATTCCATTCGTAGACATAGTCTCCTGAACCAATTTCAGGCTTCAATGCGACACCATTATCCAATTTACCTTCACAGATAGCGGTATCAGATGAAGCCAAAAACGTAGGAGGATATACCACTTCATTCGGCAATGAATAGCCGATGGGAGAAATAAATGAACGGGCAGGTAGCGTAATTGCGGCATGTTCATAACCACAACCGTTCCCCTTAATGTTAGGTTGGTTAATACGGTCTATAACTCCTTTATCCTGTCTTAACAGATAAATAGTGTCATTATAGGTTTTCAGGGAAAACAGATCCGAACTTCCGGAAAGTCCCGTCAATTCGATCTTTGTTTTGGAGGCCTTAATCGCAACAGTATCCGCACCTGCAAGATCAAACTGGTATACCGAAGCAGGATTAGCCACAGGCGTATTGGCATTATACAGATAGCACAAATAAAGCTTGCTATTGTCCGGAGAAAAAGCAGCACTATAAGCCGCTGAGGTATCCAACAAGATACTATTAGACACCTTTCCAGTTACAGGATCAAAGTCAGCAAGCAAACTTCCGTTGGTACGCCCGGTAGCAGAAAGCTGTGTCATAAATCCAAACCCGATCGGGTTATAGGAAGTAATTGCTATTCTTTGCCTGTCAGGCGATACGGCCATAGCAGCGACTTGATAAGCTGCAACATTATAAAGATTGGAATAAGCAGTGCCTACCGCCGCTCCCTGGATCTGCGTTCCTGTCCGCGATAATACAGGTTGGGCCTGCACACCATCAGCAGTAATATGATACGCTTTGAACAGCGCTGAATCCACTGCGTGGGTCATCAGCCAGTTATCGCAGTTGTTTCCCGGGATAGCTATCATGGCTTCGCTTAATAGCGCTGAATCCAGCAGGATATTCTTTTTCCCTGCAACGATATCCCCCGCTCCGTTATTCAAGCTCATATCCACTATTGAGTAATATAACTTACTGGCTTTAATAGGACTGTTGATCCCCACCGATGCCCCACTACTTAAGGAGAAAAGGTAATAAAGCTTAGAATCGCCGATAGCTGGCACAATACAGACCCCCTGGTTAGTACTCAGTTCGGGACCATTGCCCAACAAGTTCGCACCATTGGGCATCAAAGCATGGTTTTTATCCCAACAACTCCCTCCATTAGAGTAGAACAATAATGTTCCGGTAGCCGGATCAGATGCGGAAGCAGCACCCTCCCCTTTAATGACTATATTTCCCGTAAGTTTTGGTGAGAAACCGAAGTTCGACCTGTCGTTAAAGTTGAGACCGATGGAATCATAGAAAACCCAATTCCCATTGGCCCTGAGGTATTCGGGACTTTTGGTATACTGTTGCGCCCTAAGGCCTGTGTTTACTAATAAAAGGAGTAAACTGACTGATAATAAACGTCTCATTTGCATATTTATAAATTGAAGTGGGTAAAAAATAAGAGTTATCATTGATTGTACTAAGTAGTTGCAATATTATCTGGAGCCCTTCTTAATTGCGCTACAAATCTATTCTTCCGCAACACAATAAAAAAGCGTAGAAGTACGCAATTTCAGAAAGCCATTGAGTAGAAATACTCAATTTTAGCGACTGCTATAACTCCATAAAATTTTTAGTTATCTTTAAACGCATCATTTATTCAATAGTACAATACATCGTTTTGAAGAAAGTCCTTCTTACAGCACTGCTTCCCTTTCTTGCCGGACTTTGGCTTATTTCAGGCTGCAGACCCGTCCAAACATCCCCTGTCCCGGCCCACACAAGAAATCAGGACCTAAGCCGCCTGCTTGAAATGAGCAAAGCTGTTATACAACGGCACCCTGACAGTGC
>CAZFKK010000037.1:11502-13061 GCA_964519735.1 uncultured Taibaiella sp. | reverse complement strand
GACAGTGCAATGATTTACTTACAACATCTCGAAAAGATATGCAGAGAAAGAAAATTTGATGAGGGTATCGGTAGTGTGCTCGTTATGATGGGACAAGTTGCCGCCGACAAGGGAGATCATGAACAAGCCTATGCATTCTTCCTCCAGGCCCTTCCTTATTGTCAAAGCCCTCTGTCTACGCTGAAAACATTACCTTCTGTATATGGAAGCATAGGCAACTATCATACCATCAAAGGTTCTTATGACAGTGCCAATCACTACTATTACAAAACACTGGAACATCTTATGAAATATAGTCCTGAAGATCACCGGATAGCCTTGGTCTATATCAGCTTATCAGGATTACAAAACCGCCTGGGTCAATTTCCTAAGGCTCTTGCCTACGCACAACTCGGTGAAGACTTCATTCGTAAAACCAACACCAAAAATCCCGGGCTTAGTGATACAACGTTGATAAAAGTAAACAAGCACGCCTCTGTCCCCGAAACACCGTTGGTAGGCTTATTGAGTGTCAAAGGCACTGCTTATAAAGGCCTAAAAGAAAAAGACAATGCTTACAGAGCTTTCAGCGAAGGCATTGAAGTCGCACGACAGTTCAAAATGCTCCGCGGCGAACAATCATTGCTGTGCGGCATGGGAGAACTACTGATCGACATGGACAGTATTCCTGAAGCTATACGCTATTTTAAAACAGCTATAAAAGTAAGCTCTGCTACAGATCCATTTTACGGATTTATTACACCGGGCTATGGATTAGGTAAAGCCTATTACCTGCTCGGAGCTTATGAAAAAGCAGAAGAAATACTGTTTCAGTCCATCGATAAAGCAAAAAAAAGCCAACTCCAGGATCAGCTCGAGGAAGCACATAGCATACTTGGAGCCGTCTATGAAGCCACCGGAAAATATTCCCGGGCCCTGGAGGAACAACAAATAGTGATGCATTTGAAAGACAGCCTTATGAATAAGGAGAAAATCAATGCGATCAATGATATGGAACTTAGCTATAAAACGGTGCAGAAAGATAAAGATATTGCGGAGAACAAACTCCAGATCAGCCAGCAACAAAATAAAATCAGTCAGAAAAATATCTGGATCGGCATGGCCTCTTTCCTTGTATTTCTCCTGACTTTCCTGCTGATCAACAGATACTGGGTAAACCGGCAAAAAAAATCAAGCCAGGAAAAACAGATCTATATCCTTCAGCAGCAACATGAAATTCTGCGAAAAGAAAAAGAAATCCACCACCTCAGAAATGTTATGCAGGGAGAAGAGATTGAACGAGCCCGCATTGCCAGGGAATTACGGGACGGTATTGTACAGCAGTTGCTGCTAACCCGGCAGCAATTGAACTATGCGTTGGACAAGGCGGCAAAATATATTCCCGGGAACCAGGCCTTCGTCCAGACGGTAGATTACCTCGGAGCTGCGACCCGGGATCTTCAGCAGACTGCCTATAACCTGATGCCGGAAACAGTGTTGCAGGGAGGCCTGGTGGAAGCACTGCAACATTATTGCACACAATTGTCCGGGGTGTCGACAAGTTGCTTACATTTCACTTG
>CAZFKK010000037.1:0-11492 GCA_964519735.1 uncultured Taibaiella sp. | reverse complement strand
GTTACCAGCGCAGAGATCCGGACGCAGAACTGACCTTATTCCGTATCGTACAGGAAGCGGTACAGAATGCCCTCAAGCATGCCCAAGCGGATACCATAAATGTAGCCCTTTCAGAAGAGGAAGGAGCGCTATCGATTAGCGTGCAGGACGATGGAATAGGGTTTCGAACCGAAGCCGCCCAAATGGCCAAAGGTATGGGCCTGACCAGTATCCATACCCGGGCAGCCTCCATCAGCGCCGGAATCAGTTTGAAAAGTGAATTGGGCAAAGGAACTTCGTTAAAAGTATTCCTGAATAATTATCCAGCCGTGTAATCATAATAATATGAAACAACAAAACCCGGTCTTGTTTTTTATATTAAGCCTGTTTATCTGTGGAGCCTGTACGCCTCCAGGCCAAACATTGCCCACCCTCGAAGAGATCTGGCCTGAAGCTTTAAAGGGATATAAAGAAAAAATAAAAGCACATATCCAGGACAATCCGGACAGTGCACGCTATTATATAGAAAAACTAGAGGTGGAAAGCAGAAGGTTAGGGTTTGAAAAAGCCGCCGTTGATTGCCGGATATATAAGGGTAAGCTTGCTGCTAACCAGGGAAAGCATGATCTCGCTTATATGTACTACAAACAAGGGTTGGCTTTATGTCAAAAAGAGAAAGCCATACAATCGGCAATTCCGGCATTGTATGGTAGTATTGGCAACTATCATGTGCAAAAAGGAGCCTATGAAACAGCTAACCAGTACTTCTATAAGGCATTGCAGTATATATTAAAATACAGATACGAAGACCGCAACCTTCCCTTGGTTTATATCAGCCTTTCCGCCTTGCAAAGTCGCCTCGGTCAATACCAGCAATCCCTTGCCTATGCCGCCCAGGCCGAAGCCATTATTAACAGCAGACCAGATGACCCTACCTCCCGTGCCTCCCTGTTTAGCGCACAGGCTACGGCATATCTAGGGTTGGATTCTATTGAAAAAGCAAGGGCACTGCTGGAAAAGGGATTGGTACTTTCGAGGGAATACCGCATTCTTTACAGCCACCAAAATTTCCTCAGTAACCTGGGTGACGTCATGATCAGGCAGGGAAAATACAAAGAAGCTATTCCCTATTTCCTGGAAGCGATGCAGGTGAGTAACCTTACAGATCCCTACTACGGCTCTGTTTTGCCCGGTTATGGCTTAGGAAAAGCTTATTACCATTTAAAAGAGTATAACAAGGCTGAATTCATCCTATCTAAATCAATACAACAGGCCCGGGAGATGAGTTTGGATGATCAGCGCATTGATGCTCATTCTACGCTTACAGCAGTGTACCAGGAATCAGGGAAACACCGGGAAGCCCTGAGACAGCAGATCCTGCTTATGGCGCTGAAAGACAGCCTGATCAATAAAGAAAAAATCAATGCCATTAATGAGATGGCTATTAAATACCAAACCGCTCAAAAAGACAAATTCCTTGCTGAAAACCAATTAAAGATCAGCCAACAGCAGCAGAACATTAATCAAAAAAACAACTGGATACTTATTAACTCATGCGGGGCCGTGCTCCTGGCATTCCTGCTATTCCATATCAACAAAGTGAGTAAACAGAAACGCCTGGACAAAGAAAAAAAGATCCATATTTTGCAGCAGCAACATGACCTGCTGCAAAAAGAACAGCAGATTCACCATTTGAATGATGTAATGAAAGGCGAAGAAAATGAACGAATCCGTATTGCAAGGGATCTTCATGACGGCATCGTCAGCCAGCTAATGGGCGTTCGCTTCCATTTCAACAGTGCGCTTCAGAAAACAGCTGTCAGTTTGCCCGACACTGGTGACTTTGACCGCGTACTTCATTTCCTGGACCACGCCACAGCAGAGCTCCGGAGAACAGCGCATAACCTCATGCCGGAAACCGTCTTGCAGGCAGGCCTGCTGGCCGCCTTACATACTTACTGTACACAAATGACCGGCAACCCATCTACCCAGGTTCATTTTCAACATTATGGCAACTACCGTCGCAGAGACCCTGACACAGAGTTATCCCTCTACAGGATCATCCAGGAACTGGTACAAAATGCGCTCAAACATGCGGAAGCCCGCTCAATACTCGTAGAACTGAGCGAAGACGAAGGAATTCTATGCCTTATGGTCGAAGATGATGGCAAGGGGTTTGCTTCCGCCGACCCGGGTACCGGAACAGGACGGGGCCTTAAAAGCATCTATAGCCGGATAAAAGCGTTGAATGCATCCATCCATATATCCAGTACACCGAAAGTAGGCAGTACTGTGCAAATCGAACTGGAAACTCCTGACCCATCTTAAAAAATACACCGATGACCATACGCATTACCATTACTGATGACCATCCCCTCATATTAAGCGGGTTAGAAACACTACTCAGCAACTACCCTCACATAGAGGTTATCGCTACTTACTCCAGCGGAGATGAATTATTGGAGGCCCTGAAAAAAGAACAGCCTGATGTCTTGCTGACAGACCTTCAAATGCCCGGAAAGGTTTATGGGATTGACCTGATAAGAGCATTAAGGCGTTTATATCCCGAGGTACCTATCCTTATTTTATCAGGCCAGGAAGTCGTATTCAATGTTCAGGATGTTATGGAACAGGGTTGCAAAGGCTACCTGCTTAAAAATACGACCAACCCGGAAATGCTTGTCCGCGCTATTGAAACCGTATATAAAGATGAATTGTACCTGGAACCGGCCCTGAAAGACCAATTGCTCAAAGCCGTATTAAAGGCCAGGAAAGAAAAGGAGGAAATGACACACCTTATTTCCCGGAGGGAAAAGGAAATTTTAAAGCTCATTGCCATGGGCAATACCAGCCAGGAGATGGCAGACAAATTATACCTTAGCGTCAGAACTATTGAAAATCACCGGTTACGCCTGCTACAGAAGTTAGAAGTCAAAAATGTTGCCGGATTATTGAGTAAAGCCGCTGAACTGGATTTATTGTGAACCTACAGACCAATCCTACTGCTTTAAATATATAAAAAATAAAATACACTTACCTTTTCTTCGTCCCGGAATCTTTTCATCGTCATTTTTTACCTTCTGTCGGTCGTAATACTCTATTTATAGAATAATTGAATAATGCTTTTGGTGTAGGTTTATTTTCGTATCCATTCAAAACGGATACATTTTCTTTTAACCATTAAAAACCTCAAGCTTATGTTCAAATCTACACTATTAGCAGCATTTTCCTTTTGTTCTGCGTTACATGCAGTCGGCCAGGGATACTACAATCAAAGTGAGGCGTTTTTAAAGGCCAACAGCGTCTGGGCCTTTCCAAAAAAGGCGGGTCTGGACTTTCGTAACGGAAGCCCGAAACCCATTGGAAGTTCATTGACCAGCGGCCAACTATCGGATGAAGGTGCAGCTTCTGTCTGCGACCGTAATACAGGCACTTTGTTATTTTATTCCAATGGTATTACTGCCTGGAATAAAAACGGCGCAGTAATGCCTAATGGCAGCGGCCTTTTTGCCGGAAGCTCTACTACGCAAGCCGCATGCATTGTTCCCGCACTCGATGACCTCAATAAATACTACCTTTTTTCGTTGTTTGGCTCCCACAATCCAGCGACCAACGGAGGTGTTTCCCTCTCCTATTCTGTAGTGGACATGAGCCTTAACGGGGGTTTGGGTGATATTATAGCCACACAAAAAAATATTAAGCTCAGCACTGACTCCTTATCAGAAAGTATGATCGCGATCCCGGGAGATAATTGTGATGTATGGTTATTGGTCCACAAACTAAGTGATCCTGTTTTCCAGGCCTTTCATATCACCAGCGCAGGGATCAATCTTAAACCAGTGGTGTCTGAAACGGGTGCCGGGCTTAAAGGCAAAGGAATGATGTTTGGTTCGGCTGCTTACAAATTAGGCAGCCTGGCCGTATCTCCGGATAGAAGCCGTATCGCCATCACCAGTATGCCTGGCCTGGTTTTAGGCCTACCCCCCGCTGAATTATCAGGTGCCCTGGTCTGTAAATTTAACCCCAATACAGGAGTGGTTAGTGACGCCATTAAAATCACCCACACAGGGGCCTATGGAGTTGCCTTTTCGCCGGATAGCAAAAAAGTGTACCTGGGTAGTTCAGGATTACCCCAGTTTGACGTATCCAACCATGATTCTCTAGCGATCGCCAATTCTAAAGTTAACCTTAACGGGGTCACTATGGACACTTATCTCAGGTTGTACAGGGACACGATCTATTGCAAAGAAAACAATGTAGGTACGAATCCCCCAACGCTTCCGGCCATACATTTGATTAATCAGCCCAACAAGTCAGGGCTCGCCTGTGATTTCAAAAGCAGAGCCATTATATTTACAGATACGGCCGCTCCGGCGAATATATCCTTACCCACCGAAGTCGTTTTTCCTATGCCCGGAGTCACTTCCTACGCTATAGCACTGGACACCTTTACCTGTGAAGACCAAATGGTACTGCAGGCTCCGGAAGGCCATGAAGAATATATTTGGGAAGATGGCAGTAAAAGCCAGACAAGAACCGTGCCTGTGCCGGGCCAGTATTGGGCATGGAGTAAGGGCACTTGTCACGACAGGATCGATACCTTTTTTATTGAGGGAGGGATGGAACAACCGGTGATTTCCATTAACGTATTTACCCTCAGTACGGCCCTACCGTATTCCGCCTACCAGTGGTTATATAATGGAGTCCCTATTCCGGGTGCTACTTCTGCAACTTATTTAGTTACGGAAAACGGCGATTACCAGGTTATCGGGACAGATACCCGCCAGTGCCAGGATACCTCTGAAATCTACCATGTCAGCAATGTATCTATACAGGAACATCAACAAGCTTCGAAGCTGAACATCTTCCCTAATCCGACCCGGGAAAACATTGTGATTCAAACCGCTACACCCGCAGAGGTAGCCATTTATGATGTATACGGGAAATTATGCCTTCTTGAAAAGAATACGCAAAACATTTCCATCCAGGCGCTTTCCAACGGCATCTACCTGGTGGTTGTTTCTAACGAAAAGGGCGATTGGGTACAATCCGGCCGCCTGGTCGTCAATAAATAAAGAGGAGGCAGCTTTATAAAATAAAACACTATGAAAAAGTGCCTTCGGGGGTTACTGATACTTTTGAGCATTTATTTTCCTACCAGGGTTTGCGCGCAGCAACCCCTGGTATGGGCCTTAGGGGAACATGCCGGTATCGATTTTCGATCCGGCAGCCCTCAACCCATTTCGACGAATATGAGTGCATGGGAAGGATGTGCTTCCATTTGCGATGATAAAGGGGATTTATTGTTTTATACTCAGGGTACGTATGTATGGGACCGGGAACATCATCTCATGCCTAACGGAAGTGGACTCACGGGTATTCCTTATGATTTCACCTACAGTAGCAGCCAGGGATCCCTGATTATTCCAGTCATAGGGAGCGAACATCTGTATTATATTTTCGGCATTACACATACCGAATGTCTTGAGAGAGGCTATCTTACCTATAGCCTGGTCGATATGCGTCTGAATAACGGCCTGGGTGATGTCGTGCCCGGGAAGAAGAGTATCCTGTTGGATTCCAACCTTACGGAGCATATGGGATCTCTTTCCGGTAATGGCTGTAATTTTTGGCTGGTTGTTGTAGATTATACAAAAGATGTATTTAAGAGTTATCATATAGATCAAAACGGCATTGCCCCGAACCCTATCCTATCTCCCCGGATTACTGCCTACCAACCCTGGTATTTTAAAGGGCACTGGGGCTATATAAGTTTTGCCCCCAATGGCCTGAAGATGGCCATGAGTCAGGGCAATGTAGTACTCTACGACTTTGACCCTGCTACCGGAAAGATCACTAATCCTGTACTCCTGGCTCCGGATCAAAACAGCTACGGGCTTTGTTTTTCGGAGGATAACAGCAAACTTTATGTGAGCGATGGGGAAATCGTTCAGTATGACCTGGCATTATCCGATACTGTAGCGATGCAACAATCGAGATTTTTATTGAAAGATTCCAGTTGGTGTGCGCTTCAGAAAGGCCAGGATCAGAAAATATATTCGGTCCATCAAGGTTTTGCAAGTGCTATTGCCGCTCCCAATCTAAAAGGTGCAGCTTGCAACTTCATGGACGGCGTGGTGAATTTTCTGCCCGGTTCGAAAGCTAATTATGGCTTACCTAATTACCCTACGATATCCCCCTATAGAAAAATCTCCCGTTTTAAAACCGACACGGCGCTCTGTGCCGGTTCCCTGGCTATCACTGCTTCAGATACCAGTGGCACCGGGTATCTATGGAATGACAGCAGTACCAATAAATACCTTAGGATCACACAACCTGGCGTTTATTGGGTAAACTACCAGGTAAAATATCCCTGCCTGGCTACCATTTTTGACTATACGGATACCATTACTGTTTTAGGGCCGATCGGGTTAGTTCCCCTGCTCACCATCACCTCAAGTTGTAAAGGAGAAAGTAACGGAAGCGCACGCTGTAACCTAAGCAATACGGGTGACGGCCAGATTCACTATACCTGGCTAAATGCTCAGGGCGACACTCTATCTATGGGCAACAGCTTAGATAAAGTGCCCGCAGGCACATACCCACTCCATATTTCCAGTCCTTTATGCGATACCCTACTGGTCGTTACGATCCCTGAAATCAATCCTGAAGTAAAGTTCCTTACACGCCCCTATCATTGCCAGGGAACAAATATTGATATTAAGAACATATCTGACAGCTATTACACAAAGTTCTATTGGAACTTCGGAGATGGGCTCCCGGATACCGCTCACACTCCTGATAAAATATTTCCCCATGCAGGTCAATACAAGATGCAGCTTATCGGGCAAGGAGCCGTTTGCATAGACAGCTTTGAACAAACCATCTTTGTGGATTCCGTGCTGAACAATAAATGGATTGCTCCTAAACACCATCTTTGTATAGGACAGAGCATACAAATCAGCACAATTGTCAGTAGTAATGATCTGCTCTATTTGCAATGGGTAATGGGTGATGGTAGTCATTTCCAATCGAGGAAAACCGCCCTATCTTATGCTTTCGACAAAGCCGGTAAAATGCCCGTCTTACTCAAGACCCATTTTCGGGCATGCCCAGACGATATTTATCTGGACACGCTTATCGTAGCTCCTCTTCCCCAAGTGTATTTAGGCCCCGATAGTGCCCTATGCATTCAGGGAGATGCCCTCATTTTACGCAATCTACTGCCGGATACCGGCACACATGCGCAATACCTTTGGAACACCGGTGACACTACAGATAAGCTAAAAATTAAGACACCCGGCCACTATAGCCTGACCATTAGCTCAGTATCCACGGGTTGTGTTAATATTTCGAAGGTGTTGGTGAAGAAGGATTGCATTTTAGCAGTGCCCAATGCTTTTACGCCCAATGGCGATGGCACAAACGACTATTTCTTGCCCCGAAAACCTGCGGAATGTGACCAATTTAGGATGCAAATATGGAACAGATGGGGACAACTGGTTTTTGACACAAGACACCGCGATGGCAAAGGCTGGGATGGGACCTTTCAAGGAAAACCTGCACCTGCCGGGGTATATATTTATAAGATAGAGGTTTCCTTCCGGAACGGGCTGCAAGAAAAGTTAGCGGGAAACGTTACGCTGATTCGGTAGCTATTGACTGAAATTCCCTCTGCCTCATCAGAAAATTTATGCACAAGGCATTCCAAAGAAAAAATCGATAGGGTATGAATATCAATAGAAGTAAACACTTTAATATAACGATGGCTGTCTGTTGCCTGGTCATGCTATCGCCTAGCCGGCTACTGGCTCAATACGAGAACGTATGGGCTTTTGGAGACAATGGAGGTGTGGATTTCAATGGAGCAACACCCATAAGCATTGAAACCGCCATTAAAACTACGGAAGGGTCAGCCGCTGTCTGCGACGATAAGGGAGCACTCCTGTTTTATACTGACGGCCACCAGGTTTGGGACCGCAATCACAAAATGATGGCCAATGGCAATAACTTGCCCGGTCAGTACACGAATATGACCTTCAGTACTTCCCAGGGCGCCCTTATTGTCCCCCTTCCCGCATACCCGACGCAATATTACGTTTTCTCTCTGGCCATGGATTTTGGCCTTAACCCGACAGGAAAGCTCTATTATAGTGTGGTGGACCTGAGTCTTAATAACGGCTTGGGGGATGTCGTACCCACAAAAAAAGGTATCCTTATAGATAGCCTGCTCAGTGAGCATATGACCGCCATCGCCGGTCCCGATTGTAATATATGGCTGCTGGTGGCAGACAAGAAGGCCACAAAATTCCACGCCCATAATATCACTATTGACGGCGTACAGCCCCAGCCGAAGATATCGCCGAAGATGGATCCTGAAGGGATATACGGAGGTGGTATTGGCTGCCTGGAAGGCTCCCCCGATGGAAAAAAGCTGGCGATGGGCCAGGGAAATCTCTGCCTATATGATTTTGATATTCGTGATGGATCTGTAAGTAGCCCGGTGCTCTTATCCAAAGACACCCTAGGCTCCTTCTATGGTGTTTGTTTTTCGCCTGACAATTCCAAACTCTATGCAAGCACCCCAGGCACCTTGCAGCAATTCGACCTTTCTTCCGGCGATCCGGCCACTATGACCCGATCCCGATACCAAGTAGGCAGTGGAAATTATCATCCAAGCCTAAAGCGAGGACCAGACCAGCGGGTGTACGCAGCCGCGAACAACGCCTGGCTCAATCTTATAGAAAAACCGAACCTGGCAGGACCGCTCTGTAGTTACAAAGCGAACGGATTGCCTTTATTACCACATACCAAGTCCAATCTGGGCCTCCCCAATGTGGTTGCCCGGTTTCCCGCCTACCAAAGCCATTCCTCAAAAGCAGATACTGTATATTGTGCTGATAGCTTCAAATTAGTCCCTAAACAATTAGACGGAAGAGACTATAGTTGGTTTGATCAGGATAAGACATTAGAGAAAACGGTTTATGAATCCGGGACCTATACGGTAAAATATAACCGTTACAACCAATCTGACTGTACCGAATATATCGACTCCTTTACTGTAGTGATGATTAAAAATAAGTTTCATACTCCTGTCCGCAACCTGGCAAGGCAATGCCCGACAGATACCTTTTGGTTGTCTGCAGCTGATACGACAGGATTTGATCATCTGTGGGACGATGGCCTGACAGGTCCTGGTCGCATGATCACGCAGTCCGGCATTTACAGCGTAAAATACCGGCAAGAGGGCTGTAATTATTATTACGAAACTTATATAGTGACTTTTCCTCCTGAAAACCCCAAAGTCGCTTTTGAGGCAGATAGTGTCGTCTGCATGCATCAGCGGGTCTCCTTTATCAATACTTCCCCTACTTATTTCAACCGTTTCTCCTGGCATTTTGGTGATGGTGATGAAGCGGCGATCCCGCATTCCTCCCATTCCTATGACCGTCCCGGAAAATACCAGGTGATGTTAATCGGGAGTATCAATGGTACCTGCCCGGATACGATCTATAAAAACATTGAAGCCGACACCCAGGTCAGCAACTCATTCAGGGTTGAACCGGTTATGATCTGCCAGGGAGCCTCTATTCAATTCCTGACGGACACCCTCCATCCTACCGTTAAAAACAGGCTCTGGCAATTCGGAGACGGCGGTCGCGACGTCATCAATGATGGGGCACCAATACATGCATATTCCGAAAGTGGCTTATTTACGGTGAAACTAACCACTCAATTCAGGGCATGTCCGGATCACACCATCGCAGATACGGTACGGGTATTCCCTATACCGATCATCGACCTGGGCCAGGACACAACGGTTTGTTTTCATGGACCACCGTTGGTGTTATACAACCACTTTGCAGGAGCCGGGGCTGTGCAGCAAAGCCAATGGAATACCGGGGCTGTCACGGACACCCTCCTGGTGCGGCAGCCGGGAACCTATACCCTTCGTCTTATTCAGGCACCTATAGGCTGCACCAATAAAGGATCTGTTACTATCGGCAAAAGTTGTTTTATAGATATCCCTAACGCCTTTACACCGAATAATGATGGGTTAAACGACTTCTTCTTTCCCAGGCAGCCCCTTACTAAAGGCATTCAGACTTTTAAGCTTCAGGTGTTTCGCCAAAATGGCCAATTAGTTTATGAAACACGTAACCGGGAAGGCAGGGGATGGGACGGGACCTTCAACGGCAGGAGGCAGGAACCGGGTGTCTATGTGTACCTGGTAGAAGTAAAGTATACACAGGGTACCGCGGAGCAATTTCGAGGCAATGTCACCCTGGTACGTTAGCGCGACGAAGCCGTTCATAGTACCCTAATAATGTTTATCGTTCCAGAATGCATTTCGTGGGAGCGCCATTTACGTCCGATTAATTTTGATTATTCTTGTAAAAGCTTATTTATTAAAAAGACTCATGTTAAGGAAACATATTACCGCCAAGTCTATCCTGCTATGGTTGAGCATTTTTGTAACGTTGTATCTAATTGAATCCACTGCTGTCCATTTCATGGGGGCTCCTGTCTGGGGAGAAACGCTTTGGGTACTCCCGATTTACTACTTATGGATGATGGTATTATTCATTCCTGTTTGGTATATCCTATTTGTCCGCTTTAAAAATGCCCCGCTAATCGTCCCTCTGCTGCTGCATCTTATATTCTGCCCAATCTATCTTTACGTATGGTACTCGCTAAATTATAAATGTTTACATCTCTTAAAACTTAGTGCTTTCTATCCTCATGATAAAGTGGCCATCATGAACTTTTATTACATCAGTTCATTGAACTATTTCCTGATTTTCGGGATGGTGCACGCCTATCATTTTTTTTTACAACGGGAAAGGTTAGCCAAAAGGGAGAAGGAGCTCCAAGCAGCGACACATCTTCATGAACTAAGCGCGCTTAAAGCCCAGATTCACCCCCATTTTCTATTCAATACGCTTAACACAATCAGTGCTTCGGTTCCCGCCAGCCAGGAAGCCACACGGGAGATGATTGCCTGGCTGGCTGATGTCTTCCGATATGCGCTTAAGGTAGTAAATTTAAGCCATATACCCATTGAAGAGGAAGTTGAATTTATGAGAGCTGTTTTATTGCTGGAGCAAAAAAGATTCAAAAAAAGACTGTCCTTTTCCATAAACCTGGAGAACGAACTCCGCAATTATATGATTACCCCACTACTCATGCAGCCATTACTGGAAAACGCGATTAAACATGGCATCACACCTAGTATAGAAGGCGGACATGTAGACATAGAGATTGCCAGAGAAGGGGGCAAGGTCAGGATAGCGCTGAGCAATACAGGCATCAGTTATGAAGGCGATCTTGGCCATATCTATGACACAAAAGGTATTGGGCTGATTAATACAAAAAAAAGATTAGCATTGATTTATGGCAGCAAATTATCCATACAAAAAAATAATCCCTCGGGTCTTATTATATCTTTTGAGCTTCCATTAAATAAAGGAGGTTTTTATTATGAGCAAGATAAAAAGAACATCGCTGATATT
>CAZFKK010000036.1:13013-15691 GCA_964519735.1 uncultured Taibaiella sp. | reverse complement strand
GGATATAAGACCGGCATCCCTTTACGTACTAAAGCTGATTTAGGTTTAAGAATATAATAGGCTCCTTCGGAATGGCATTGTTGAGCTCCAAGGCATGTTTAATATAATTTCGCCCGATACAAATGATTTTCATAGGAATCTTTATTTTCTTTTATAGATGGCTGAAATAGTTAGCTATAGTTTATGAACCAACTGTTATCTGTTCCTTTTTATTATCAACAGAGCATTGTTATTATTGTTTAGAGAGTTCCCCATTTTTTATTTGATCACAGGGGCTGTTTCCGGTCCGCGTCTTAATGTTACGGATGAATTGTTTAATTTGCTCTTTTAATTTGTCTTATAAGCGTATCTTAAATTTATTATGCCGCGTGTAAAATTAAAATTTCCTGAGCAACAATCCCTGTTCTTTACCAAAATTCCTTTACGTGTCAGTGATATGAATTATGGTAATCATCTGGGTAACGATAAGGTATTGTCTCTTGTACATGAAGCCAGAGTTCAATTTTTACATGCTTTAGGATGTACGGAGATGGATATTGGAGGCTGTGGTCTCATTATGTCTGACGCCATTGTCGTGTTTAAGAATGAAGGCTTTTATGGTGATGTGTTGTACATTCATATTTATATCGGTGAAATCAATGCTCATTCTTTCGATTTATTCTATAAACTGGTTAAGGAGAAGGACGACATCGTCGTACCCGTTGCAGAAGTAAAGACCGGTATGGTCTGTTTTGATTACAAGGTAAGAAGAGTGTGTTCTATCCCTGAAATTTTCCTGAAAAAGCTTTCTGATTTTGAGAACAAGAATAGGGAGGAAGGTAATAATACTTTATAATTCCTTAATTTTGCTGCGTTCAATACCTGTTTGTTAGCAGAGTACCCCTGTTTTATATCGACGTATTTTTTTTGAATATAAGTATATTTACAACAATCATTAATCATTGATATGGATATTTTTGCCAAAATTCTAAAGGATCGCGGGCCTATTGGCCAATATCAGGAACAAGCACACGAATATTTTGCCTTTCCGAAGCTGGAAGGACCGATAGCTAACCGTATGATGTTTCGTGGAAAGGAAAAGATTGTATGGAGTTTAAACAATTATTTAGGATTGGCTAATCATCCTGACGTACGTCAGGCAGATGCAGATGCAGCAGCGCAATGGGGGATGGCTTATCCTATGGGTGCGCGTATGATGAGCGGTAATAGTGATTTCCATGATCGCCTGGAGCGTGAATTCGCTGAATTTATTGGCAAATCAGATGTAATGCTACTTAATTATGGCTACCAGGGCATGACTTCTGCTATTGATGCTTTATTGTCGCGGCATGATGTGGTCGTTTACGACGGGGAGTCGCATGCATGTATCATAGACGGGCTACGCATGCATCAGGGTAAACGTTTTGTCTTCAAACATAATGATATAGCCGATTGTGAAAAGCAGCTAAAGCGTGCCCAGGAGTTGATAAAAGATACCCCCGGAGGTATCCTGGTCATCACCGAAGGTGTATTTGGGATGAATGGTAACCAGGGGCGTATAAAAGAAATTGTGGATTTGAAGAATAGCTATGAATTCCGTCTTTTTGTAGATGATGCTCATGGATTCGGTACTATGGGAGCGCGCGGTGCAGGAATAGGAGAGGAACAGGATTGTATGGAGGGAATTGATGTTTATTTTTCCACTTTTGCCAAATCATTGGCCGGTATCGGAGGGTTTATCGGGGCTTCCCGGGATATTATTTATTTCCTTCGCTATAATATGCGTTCACAGATTTTTGCTAAATCTTTACCCATGCCAATGGTAATTGGGGGACTAAAACGTATGGAGTTGATTCGTAATCAACCGGAATTGAAAGCTAAACTGTGGGATAATGTCAATAAATTACAAAAAGGCCTTAGAGAACGCGGGTTCAATATTGGTTCTACCAACACACCGGTGACTCCTGTTTATATGGAAAGTGGGGTTACGGATGCTACTCAATTAGTAGTGGATCTTCGGGAGAATTATCATATCTTTTGTTCGATGGTCATGTATCCCGTTATTCCAAAAGGACAACTCATACTACGCTTAATTCCTACAGCAGTACATACCGACGAAGATATACAGCTTACTCTGGAAGTATTTTCTGCAGTCCGTGAGAAGCTGGAAAAACAATTATATCCTAAGGAAATTCCACAGGTAAGTACCGCTTTGGCTTAATCTTACTCATAGAAATGTCCGGTAGCACAATTTTGCTTACCGGACATTTTTATACCTTAAGTTCCAGTTTTATGGAAGCCCTGCTTGGGAGATATGGGGCGATCTGATTATTTTTCCTCTTCCTGAGATAATTTCAGATCCGCTTTCTTTTTAAAATCCCGGGCAAAAGTTTTCAGCTCATTCGATAGTTCTTCATTACGCGTGGCACGAGTATAAGTATCTGCCATAGTCATCAGCGTCTGGAAAAAAAAGTCATTCATCTCATCTACCATCATCTTTTTTGTCCATAAGTCTATACGGAGCGCGGTCTTTTCCTGTCCATCCCATAAGGAAAGTAAAACTCCTTTAGCCTGAAGCGACTCTTCATTGTTGCTACCCGTAGCATTCCAATCAATATGTTCCGGCATTTTCTCATTGTCCAGGTGTACGTTAATACTTATGGTATGTTTATTCATAATTAAGCAGGTTAGGCTGCAAA
>CAZFKK010000036.1:12074-13003 GCA_964519735.1 uncultured Taibaiella sp. | reverse complement strand
CTGCAAAGTAAAGCAGATTTACTTAATTCCTGAAATGAGAAGTAGACCAATGATTATTGATGTGGCATCTGGTAAATCTCCAGTTTATCCCTGAAGAGAAAATAGAGCCTGTTGCGCTCAATCCTGGCATCAATAAGGCCGGTTTTCGAAGGCAAGGGTATAGACTTTAATAGAAAAGAATTCAGATGATAAGCATACAAGGTGTCTGCTTTTTTATATATCAATTGATTATCAATAAGCTGGACTTTATCTACGCCCTTGATTTCAAGGATATTTTTATAAGTTCCAAACCTGTCAAAGACAAATAGTCCATGGACCGGGTCGCAAAGATAAACATTGTTTTCCCGCTCTATCAAAGATTGGGGAAGAGGTACCGTTTGTGACTCTATGCGCATATCATTACTGCTATTGGTCACATTCAACTGATCATCTATCTTTTTTAGCCGGGCATTCAGGGGATCATAGACCCAGGTATTGCCATCGACAGCTATGCCGACTGCAACGGGGTTGTACAGCGAAAGTTTCTTGAAGTCCAGCTCATTTTTAGGCGCCAGCATCCTGTCCAGAATCACTATCTTGGAGAAGGCGGGGTAATTAAGCAGTATTTTCAAGGGATTGGTAGCGTCCACCCACATCAGGTCCCCGTTTTGGATACTCCTGAAGTTTCCGGTACTATCTCCATTAAGATCATAACGGACCAGTCCGTTATCTTCGCCTACAACATATACATTCCCACTTTTATCCGTTGTCATGAGGCGGGCCTGAGTAAGCGGAAGGGTGCGTATCAGTTCCTGAGCTGCGGCACTGTTGGCTAAAAATAGCACCCAGGTAAATAAGGCCGTGATCTTAGATTTCATTAGCATCGCAATTTTCTGATTACCCTTTATTCCCCCTTCGCTTCCTGGTGGAGCCAATCTTTGCGTTTTAAC
>CAZFKK010000036.1:0-12064 GCA_964519735.1 uncultured Taibaiella sp. | reverse complement strand
TTTCACCTACTCATCAACGGCTAATTCTTCAGCTATTCCGGCCTTTAGCAACTTACCTTCATACATAAGGTATGCCCGGTCGGTTATAGAAAGGGTTTCCGTTACATTGTGATCGGTAATCAGGATACCGATGTTTTTATATTTAAGCTTTGCTACGATGGCTTGTATGTCTTCAACAGCAATAGGATCAATGCCGGCAAACGGTTCGTCGAGAAGGATGAATTTAGGGTCGACAGCCAGGGCTCTGGCAATCTCTGTCCTGCGTCGTTCTCCACCGCTCAATACATCTCCGGGACTTTTGCGAACATGGCCCAGCCTGAACTCGGACAAAAGACTCTCTAACTTTTCCTTTTGCTGTGGAATACTTAAGGTGGTCATTTCCAGTACCGCCTTTATATTGTCTTCAACGGATAATTTTCTAAATACCGAGGCTTCCTGAGGCAGGTAACCAATACCCATTTGTGCCCTTTTATACATGGGCAGCCTGGTAATGTTGACTCCGTTTAGAAATACTTCCCCCTCATCAGGTTTGACCAGCCCTACTACCATATAGAAAGAAGTAGTCTTGCCTGCACCATTTGGCCCAAGCAGCCCCACGATTTCCCCTTGCTCCAGTTGAATGGAAACATGATTCACCACAGTTCTCCCACGATAGCGTTTCACCAGGTCGGTGGTATGTATCTTTTGTTTCAAAATAAGGAGCGGATATGTTATACCCTGCAAAAATAAGTCTTTTAGGGATGATTATTGCAGGCTTATCTAGTACTATTAATAGTCCGGATCAGATCAGCAATATCTGTTTTAATTTTAATGCATTTTCCAAAGAATAGAAAATGGAAAATGTTTAAGTAGAATAATATAAAATTTAATACTTCTGGATTTCCGGATGAAGTGCATTCTTTTCGATTTATTCATGACCTTTGTTCCTGAGGATTGTTTTTTTAATTTCTAATATTCAATTGTTATGGCTACTAAAGAATCCTTCTCCATCAATGGAGAAAGCCTGTTGAAAAAAGTAAAGGAACTGATAGCAGAAGGAAATATCAGGAAAATTACGATCACAGAAAAATCAGGTAAGGAAATCATGTCCTTTCCCTTGTCTATTGGTATTGTGGGTGCGTTACTCGCCCCGATACTGGCCGCTGTAGGTGCTTTAGCAGCTTTGATAGGCGAATGTTCCATTACCGTAGAAAGAGAAGAACCGGGGACAGAAGGTTAATTATCAGTTGATTTTGTATCTTAGCTGAAACTATTGCCCGGTGGTGCAATGGTTTATATCTGTTTGCCCGGCTGTTTGCCTGCCTCGTATAGAGAAACTATAGAATAATAACGACAATGAAAATATTGATTACCGGAGCCACTTCCGGATTTGGGAAAGCTATTGCGGAGCGCTTTGCCGCTTCAGGTCATGAGCTATGGCTTAGTGGAAGGCGCCTGGAAAGGCTTGAATTGATCCAGGCAGCGTTGAAGCAGCGGTTTGGCATTCCCGTTTTTATTTCCAGCCTGGATGTGCGGAATAAAAAGAGTGTGGAACATATGGTTTCCGCGTTAAGTCAGCAATGGCCGGACATAGATATCCTGGTCAATAATGCGGGCCTTGCATTGGGTACCAGTTCTATTGAGGAGGGGGACACGGAAGATTGGGATACTATGATCGATACCAATGTCAAAGGGTTGTTGTATGTAACCCGGGCCATAGCACCCTTAATGTGTGCCCGTCGTTCGGGGCACATCATTAATATCGGTTCTACCGCCGGGAAGATGGCTTACCGTAATGGGAATGTTTATTGCGCTACCAAATTTGCTGTGGATGCCCTTACTCAATCTATGCGTATTGACCTCTTGCCTTATCACATAAAGGTCACAGCGATCAACCCGGGAATGGCAGAAACGGAGTTTTCCCTGGTAAGATTTAAGGGCAATGAGGATAGTGCCGCAAACGTTTATAAAGGGTATAACGCATTACAAGCGGAGGATGTAGCAGATGCTGTATTTTACTGTGCTACATTGCCTCCGCATGTTTGTATCAATGATATGACCCTGACCTGCACCCAACAGGCTAATAGCATTTACAAGCAAGGGGCATAAAGATCAGGCGGTGCCTGGTATTTTGCTTTGCGCAGCAGCGCTCCGAAACAACATGATATCCCTGTCGAAAAGGTAGATACCACTTTTGTCATCACCCACCAGTTCCAGTTTATCATTAAGCGTGCGGGCCAGGCGTTCCTCTTCAATCTGCTCAGATACATACCATTGCAAAAAGTTATGGGTAGAAAAATCCTTTTCTTTTAAGGCCATGTCCACTATATCGTTAATACTTTCTGAAACCCTGATTTCATGTTTCAATAGTTCTTCAAATACCCTTTTTAAAGATTGGAAGGTAATGTTGGGTTGGGGTAAAGGAGGTACCACTGCGAAACCGCCCCGCTCATTAATATAGCGGATCAGTTTGAGCATATGGATGCGTTCCTCATCGGATTGCTTATAAAAAAAGTCTGTTACCCCGTCCAATCCGGGTTGTATTTCGGCCCAGGAGGCCATGGCAAGGTAAGCCTGTGATGACTCGGCTTCCATGGCAACCTGGTTGTTGAGCGCCTCCTGCATGGTTTTCGATAGCATGATCGGTTAGATTTTAAGTACAGCCACTAAATTAGTAAAAACCGGACACACGCCGTTATCAAAAATGATAATAATTGAATAAATTAATTTATAGACGGCCTTGTAGTCCATTATATATCATCTGGATAGCAAGTAGCGTAATGACTATTGAGAATATCCACCGGAGCCATTTGACCTTTACTTTTGATAGCGTTTTGGCTCCGATCATAGCACCGGTTAAAACGCCCAGCATGACCGGTGCGGCAATGCCCGCTTCAATATAACCTCGCTGCCAGTAAATTACAGCGCTGGCAGCCGCGGTAACGCCGATCATGAAATTGCTGGTGGTTGTAGATACTTTGAAAGGGATACCCATTACCTGGTCCATAGCCAGTACCTTGAGTGCACCGGATCCTATACCTAATAAGCCGGATAGTATGCCGGCAAGGCCCATAAGTCCCCATCCCGCCCAGGCATGCCGCACATTATAGAATATAGGTCCTTCCGGACCGGGGTAACTACCCGCCAGCTTCAGTTGCTGCGCAGCTTTTTCAATTGTCCCGACCTCGCCTTTAAGCTCTTTTTTTCGTAATGTAGTATAAGCAGAAAAGATGAGGATCAAACCAAAAATAACAGCAATGGCATTAGCAGGAAGTAAGGCTGCCAGGAATGCAGCACCTATGGCAGCACCCAATGTTGTCGCTACTTCCAGGAACATGCCCAACCTGATATTGGTATACCCTTCTTTTACATAGGCAGCTGCGGCACCGGAAGAAGTGGCCATTACTGATATCAGGGAGGCTCCGATGGCATAATGGATATCCACACCTAGTCCCAGTGTGAGCAATGGGATGATGATAATACCCCCTCCCAGGCCGGTTAAGGCGCCGAGCAAGCCGGCAGCCAGCGCGCCGAGAAAAGTGATTAGCGTAAAATATTCAATAGTCAATTCCTGGAGTCGTATTTAAATATCAGGGAACAGGATCATAACCATGCCCTCCCCAGGGGTTGCAGGATAGTATACGTTTTAAAGCCATCCATCCCCCTTTGAAGGCGCCATATTTCCGGATAGCCTCAAGCCCGTATTGCGAGCAGGTAGGCGTATAACGACAACTCGCCCCCAACAGGGGAGATAAGAATTTCTGGTACACCCGGATCAGGAAAATAAAAAAGGCTTTCATCCGGAACAAAAGTAGGTATTATAGGCTTGGCCAGCAAGGAGCGGTATAAAAAGTAGCCGGTGTTTACGATATCTCTTTTTCCTTTACCTTGATTTCCAGTTGGCTGAGGGTTTTTTTGACACAAAGTTGTGCCAGGACCCAATCAAATTTCTGAGGGCCGGAGTAGATCAGAAAGCAGTGGATTTGCAGGTTATCAGGAACAGCCCGGTATAGCGCGTGCTTTTGCAACCGCCAGGCCTCCCGTAATAACCGGCGGATCCGGTTGCGGTCTACAGCCTTACGGATCCTCTTTTTGGGAATGCTGAAGCCTACCCTTACCGGGGCGGCGTTTTTATCCATCCGGGGAACAAAAGCGCAAATAATACGCAAAGGAAAAACAGAAAACGCCTCTCCTGCCCGGAAAAGCGTTTCAATTTGTTTACGCAATTGCAATCTTTCACCTGCTTCAAGCGTGAACCGTTGATGAATACGTGAGGTACTCAAATATAAACGGAATTATAAAGGTGTAAAATTTAATCTTATTTCAGGCGCAACTCGTCAGAAACAGTCAGTTTTTTGCGGCCTTTTCTGCGACGTGAAGCCAGCACTTTGCGGCCATTAGCCGTTTGCATACGTTTGCGAAAACCATGCACGGATTTACGGCGACGACGGGATGGTTGATATGTACGTTTCATAATATTGTAATTAAACTAATCTAATGACTGGCCGGATCAACCGGCATATTTACAAAAGGAGTGCAAAGGTATAAGTATTTCCGGTAAATGACAAAAAATATTCTATCGTTACTTTGCCGGAAATTATTATCTGACCATTAATAGCCCATCAGCTTTTCAATAGCTTTGGGTAACCTGTCTCTACCCAGAAAATTTTGTTCCAGCTCCAGGGCAAAGGGGACGGGAGTATCCAGGCTGGCACAACGGAGTATCGGGGCATCCAGGTATTCAAAACAATGCTCTGCTATCCAGGCGCTTAACTCTCCACCTATTCCACCTGTTAAGGTATCTTCATGCAGCAATAATATTTTTCCCGTCCTTTTTACAGAGGCTTCTATCGCTTCATAATCCAGGGGCAACAAAGTACGCAGGTCGAGGATATCTATAGATATCCCGGGATGTTGCCGTGCATAATCCAGGGCCCAATGTACCCCGCTGCCGTAAGTAATGATACTGATATCCGATCCTTCCTGAACCAGCCGGGCTTTCCCTATTTCAATCGTATAATAATCCTCGGGCACAGGTCCGCTTATACTGCGGTACAAAGCTTTATGTTCGAAAAAGAGTATAGGGTTGGGGTCTTCAAATGCGGCGATTAATAACCCTTTCGCATCTTCAGGAGTAGCAGGATAGACTACTTTTAACCCGGGCGTATGGACAAACCAGGCTTCATTGCTTTGGGAATGAAAAGGTCCGGCACCTACGCCGCCGCCGGTAGGCATCCGGATCACTACGTCGGCATTCTGGCCCCAACGGTAATGGATTTTGGCCAGGTTATTAATGATCTGGTTATATCCTACAGTGACAAAATCGGCAAACTGCATTTCCATCATAGCTTTGAACCCCTTTATAGAAAGGCCTAAAGCGGTGCCGACTATAGCGCTTTCACACAAAGGCGTATTGCGCACCCTGGCTTTGCCAAATGCTTCGACAAAGCCCTCCGTTACTTTAAAGGCGCCCCCGTATTCCGCAATATCCTGTCCCATAAGAATGAGGTTATCATGCTTTTGCATAGCCAGCTTCATCCCGGAACTCAATGCCTGAATCAGTTTCATTTCCTTCCGTTCCATAGACGTAGTATCGGTAGTACTATGGACAAAAGGTTGGTACACATCTGCTAATTCAGTTTGGGTGTCGGGAATAGGCGGAGGGGCTGCAAATCCTACGGCCAGTCCCGCTTCTATTTCCAGTTGTATTTTTTCACGGATGCTGATGATCAGTTCTTCAGTGAGTATTTTTTCTTCTAAGAGGTATTGTTCGTAATTTCTTACAGGATCTTTTTTCCCCCATTCTTCAAAGAGTTGTTGGGGAACGTATTTAGTGCCACTGGCTTCTTCATGTCCCCGCATTCTGAAGGTCATCGCTTCAATCAGGATAGGTTTCTGCTGCTCTATGCAATATTTGCGGGCCTCCAGCACCGTTTTATATACTTCCAGGAGGTTATTGCCGTCTATCGTGATCCCCTTCATGCCATAACCTGCAGCTTTATCAGCCAGTTGCCGGCAAACGAACTGTTCGTTGACCGGGGTGCTGAGCCCGTATCCATTATTTTCAATCAGGAAAATAACCGGTAAACCCCATACTGCTGCTGTATTTAAGGCCTCATGAAAATCTCCCTCACTCGTACCGCCATCCCCGGAAAAGGCCAGGGCTACCTTCTCTTCTCCTTTTAGTTTATGGGCCAGGGCAATACCATCCGCAATGGCCAACTGAGGACCCAGATGAGAGATCATGCCGCAAATATGGTGTTCATTGCTGCCAAAGTGAAAAGAACGCTCCCTGCCTTTACTATAGCCCTCTTCACGCCCCTGCCATTGCAGGAATAATTTATCGAAGGGCATATCTCTTGCCGTGAATACGCCCAGGTTACGGTGCAGCGGCATGATGTATTCCTCTTTATCCAAAGCCATGGTAGCCCCTATCGCAATAGCTTCCTGCCCGATACCGCTGAACCATTTACTCACCTTGCCCTGGCGCAGCAGGATCAGCATTTTCTCTTCGATCATTCTGGGTTTTACGATGGCTTCATATAAAGCGCGTAGTAATTCGTCGGTTAAGCCTTTGCGGTTATATTGCATAAGGAGCTGAAAATTTGCGCAAAGGTAAACTTTTCTCTATCTGGTTGTACCTTCAGGGGCAAGAGGATACATTTTCGCGGTTTCCCCCGGCTCCCGGTTAAAAAAAGGAGTAAGCCTCAGTGGAAAGACGTTCATTTGCCTGAAATCTAAAAAAATATAAAGCTTCTTTTTGTTTTTCGATTCTAAAAATTATATTTGTAACGTCTTTAGCTGGTGTCATCCTGAAAAGGAGTATTTCTGGCCGGAGTCAGGTATATTCATTGGTACTAAATATCGTTGTCTTGAAGAGATTATTACTATCCGGAATTTTTGCTTTGCCCTTATTTGTTTTTGGGCAGCGGCATCATGAAATAGGTTTATGGGGAGGTGCTGCCAATTACTACGGTGATTTGCAAACCCAATGGATGCCAATGGGTATTGAGGCCGCAGCCACCTATAAGCCTAGTGGTGGTATTATTTATAAATACTATCCCAATCCTCAGTTAGGATTTCGCTTCGGAGCCTCTTATATCCAGGTTACAGGTGCAGATAGTCTTTCCGCCATCAAGGCCAATAAACTGAGGAATCTTCATTTCGGTAATAATCTATTCGAAGGATATGGCGCCCTGGAGTTGAATTTTCTGCCTATTGACATCGAAAAGTTCAGGGTAACTCCTTATGTATTTGCCGGGATCGGCGCCTTTTATGGTAATCCTTATACCAAAGATGATGAGAATGAAAAGGTCTTTTTGAGAAATATGAGCACGGAGGGGCAGGGACTTCCGCAATATCCCGGACGGGAGGTTTATCCATTGGTGAATGCAATGTTCCCTATTGGTGGTGGTATTAAAGCGCTTATCGGAAAGACTGTGCTTATCTCCGCAGAAATAGGGTTCCGTTATACGGCAACGGATTATCTTGATGATGTAAGCCGGTCTTATGTCAATCTCGATACCCTTATGGCTTACAAGGGTCAAAAAGCGGTAGCGTTGTCCTACCGGGGAAACAGGCAAGTGGAATGGAGCGGGGAATATCCCAATTATGAATTTCAAAGAGGTGATTTTAAGCGTAATGACTGGTATTGGACTGCCGGTGTTTCTATAGGCGTTTACTTTGATGCTTTCGGAAATGCTAAGAAATATATCCAAACTAAATGCCCCCGCATCTTTGGAAGAAGATAAACATCCATGTAAACAATAGTAAAAGAACAAGCCTCATCTGCAGGGCTTGTTTTTTTGTGGAAAAAATAAAAAATGAACAATCGTTCATTTTTGGCTAATTTATTCTATTTCTCAAATGATTCTTAGTTATCTTTGCGCACAATTTATCGTCTTTTATTATAAAAATACTTAGCTTATGAAAATACTGGTTTGTATTGCCCAGGCTCCGGATACGACATCAAAAATTGCCTTTACGGATAATAATTCCAAATTTAATGAACAGGGGGTAACCTATATCATCAATCCCTATGATGAATGGTATGCTTTGGTACGCGCCTTGGAGCTAAAAGAAAGTGGCGCTGCTACGGAAGTGCATCTGGTCACCGTTGGAGGGCCGGCCACAGAATCTGTGATCCGTAAAGCCCTGGCCCTGGGAGGCGATCAGGCTTATCGCATTCATACCGAAAGTACGGATATCAGTGTGGTAGCTGAGCAAATCGCGGCTTTTGCGCGCAATCAGTCCTATGACCTGATTCTAACCGGTAAGGAATCCATCGACTACAATAATGCCTCAGTGGGCGCTGCTATCGCCGGCGCATTGGATTATAATTATGTCGGCTTTGCTACTCAATTGAATATCGAAGGTGGACAAGCAACGGTAAAAAGAGAAATTGAAGGTGGAGAGGAGACGGATACTGCGGCCTTACCCCTGGTGGTATCTTGTCAGAAAGGTATGGCGGAAGCCCGCATCCCGAATATGCGGGGCATCATGGCTGCACGCACCAAGCCTTTAAATGTGGTAGACCCTGTAGCCATGGAAGCGCTTACAGAAATTGTTGCTTACGATTTGCCTCCGGCTAAAACAGGCGTACGTTTGTTTACTATAGACCAGATGGATGAATTGGTACAAGCGCTGCATACTGAAGCAAAGGTGATATAAGTAACCCTACTTATCCATATCCATTATAAAAATTATTTTATCTTATTCAATCTATTATAAAAATGTCTGTATTAGTATTTGTCGATCATATACAAGGCTCATTTAAAAAGAAGGCCTTTGAAACCGTAAATTATGCTGCAGAAACAGCCAGGCGTATTGGCGGTACCGTTACTGCTTTGGTCCTGGGTACTGTAAGCGATGAAGAGTTGGCACAGCTGGGAAAGTATGGCGCCCAGAAAGTTTTGCATGTTACCGATCCCAAACTGGATCATTTTGTAGCTAAAGCTTATGCTAAAGCTGTTGCAACAGCAGCTACCCACATTAATACCCAGGTCGTGGTTGCGTCCTATGATGTTACCGGCAAAGCCGTGGCGGGCATACTTGCCTCCAGGCTAAAAGCCGGGTTGGTATCAGGAGCAGTCGATTATCCACAAACAGAGAACGGCTTTGTCGTTCGTAAGACCGTGTTTTCCGGCAAAGCTTTTGCGCATGTAAAGGTAAACTCCCCCATTAAGATCGTGACTTTGGTGACCAACACTTTCGCGGTGACCTCCTCAGAAGGAACGGCTGCAGTAGAACCGCTTACCGTAGATTTCACTGATGCGGATTTTGGTGTACAGAAAGTTTCGGAAGATGTGGTTAAAGGAGAAGTGCCTTTGAGTGAAGCAGAAAGAGTGGTATCCGGTGGCCGTGGCTTGAAAGGCCCTGAAAACTGGGGTATATTAGAAGATCTGGCTAAAGCCTTAGATGCCAGCCTTGCTTGTAGCCGTCCCGTAGCCGATGCACATTGGCGGCCGCACCAGGAGCATGTAGGTCAGACAGGGGGTACTATCCGTCCTAATTTATATGTTGCCGTAGGTATTTCCGGCGCCATACAGCATCTTGCCGGGGTCAACAGTTCCAAGACAATTGTAGTGATCAATAAAGACCAGGAAGCACCTTTCTTTAAAGCAGCAGACTATGGTGTGGTGGGTGATGCCTTTGAAATTCTGCCTAAGCTGACGGAAGCTGTAAATAAATTTAAAGCCGGCCACTAAGCTCAGCCTTGTCATTTTTAAAAGCGGCTGCTTCCTTTCCGGTAGCAGCCGCTTTTTCTTGGTGGACCTTCCACGGGTTGGTCCGTCAAAAATCTATTCAAATTCTACCACTACATCATTCTGATCCACCATTGTTCCGGAATTAAGGTGCACTCTTCTTACCACTGCTTCCCGGGCAGCGCTCACTGTACTTTCCATTTTCATGGCTTCTATAACAAAGAGTCCCTGGCCGGCCTGTACGGTTTCGCCTTCTTTGACCAGTACACTGCTTAATTTACCCTGCAGCGGTGCGCCACTTTCCTTACCCGGATCCGTTACTTTTTTATGCTGCGGCTTAAGAGAAGTTACCGATTTGTCCTTTACCCTTATTGTCCTGCTGTAGCCATTCAGATCAAAGGTTACCGTACGCATAGCATGGTCGTCCGCATCAGAAACATAAATGAGGCGGATATGAATGGTTTTTCCTTTACCCAGTTCAATTAATAATTCTTCCTCATTCTTGAGCGGATAAAAGAATGCGGGCGTCGGGATATTGCTGACCTCTCCGAATTCCTGGTGGTGATTATAATATTCATCATATACCTTGGGGAACATCTGGTAAGACAGAAAGTCCAGGAAAGTACTGCCCGGGTATTGGGTATGGAAAGCCTTCACTGCTTCATCCAGGTCTACATCCGGTAATAACTGGGCGTTACTGCCTTCTTCGGACGTGTCATTTCTCAGGATGATTTTGCGCAAATGCTCCGGGAACCCGCCATAAGGAATACCCAATTCCCCCTTGAAGAAGCCGACAACAGAAGCAGGGAAAGAATGGTTTTTGGTCTCATCCAGCACATCCTCACTGCTGAGGCCGTTCGCAGTCATGAATAAGGCCATATCGCCTACTACTTTGGAGCTTGGTGTTACCTTAACGATATCGCCAAAGAGCTGGTTGACCACTGCATAATTTTGTTTTATGGTAGAGAGTTGGCTCCCCAGGCCGATGGCTTCAGCTTGCTGCCTCAGGTTAGAGTATTGTCCCCCGGGTATCTCATTCTCATATACTTCAGCAGTAGCCGCTTTCAGATCCGATTCAAACGGGTAATAATATTCCCGTGCAGCTTCCCAATAATTGCTGTAAGCATTCAGGCTATGCAGGTTACTGCGGCCTTCCCGCTCGTGTCCCTGTAGTAAAGCGACCAGCGAGTTAAGGTTCGGTTGGGCGGTAGTACCGCTGAAGGAAGCCAGCGAGCAGTCTATCGTATCGATACCTGCATTGATGGCATTCAGGTAGGTAGCGACCTGTGTGCCGGCAGTATCATGCGTGTGTAAAGCAATGGGCAGGGATATATGTTCCTTAAGCGCCGGTATCAGTACGCTGGCGGCATTCGGTTTCAACAAGCCCGCCATGTCTTTTATGGCCAGCATGTGGGCGCCTGTATCTTCAAGCCTGCGGGCAAGGTCAATATAATACTGCAGGTTGTATTTATTGTTGCCTTTACGGAGCACATCTCCTGTATAACAAATTGCAGGTTGCGCAATACCCCCGGTATGTTTTACCACATGCTCAATGCCGGGAAGCATAGATTCCAGGTTATTGAGCGAATCGAAGATGCGGAAGATGTCCACACCCTGTTCCCAGGACTGTTCTATAAATTTATGGATCACATTCCGGGGATAAGCGGAGTAGCCTACAGCATTGTAGCCCCGGAACAGCATTTGTAACAATACATTAGGCATAGCCTTCCTGATTTCCTGGAGCCGTGTCCAGGGACATTCATGGAGAAAACGAAGGGCTACATCAAAGGTAGCGCCGCCCCAGACTTCCATAGAGAATAGCTCCGGATGGCTGTGGGCATAGCCCTCTGCTACAGCCAGGATATCACGGCTGCGCATGCGGGTAGCCACCAGCGACTGGTGGGCATCCCTGTAGGTAGTGTCGGTAAAAAGCACCGGTTTTTCTTCCTTGACCCATTGCAGAAATTTTTCTCTGCCCAGTTGGTTCAGTTTATCCTTGGTACCCTCAGGGTATTGCTCCGCAGCAGTAAAGCCAGGTATTTCAGGAACCCTGAATTTCCGGTGGGCATCATGATTTTTAATGTCAGGGTGACCATTGATCTTTATATCCGCTAAATATTTCAGGATCCGGGTGGCCCTGTCCTTAGGCCTTTCAAACTGGAATAGCTCAGGATGCGTATCGATAAAGTTGACAGAACACATTCCTTTACGGAACTGTTCATGAGAAATTACATTTTCAAGAAAACGGATATTGGTGGTAACCCCCCGGACCCGGAACTCACGCAAAGACCGGTTGAGCCGTTGCGCTGCACCGGCCAATGTCCTGCCCGTAGCCGTCACTTTTACGATCATTGAATCGAAAAAGGGGGAGATTTTCATGC
>CAZFKK010000035.1:12140-15742 GCA_964519735.1 uncultured Taibaiella sp. | reverse complement strand
AGCGCTGTTGCTCGACAGGCCGGAAGCGGCACAACGTAAAACCACCCTGTAATCCCGGGCCTCGCGAATGGTATCTTTCAATAGAACACTGTTCGCATTGGCTATATCTGTAAAATTGTTCTGACCTGCGAGGCTGGATTGCCATTGCAGGGACAGTCCCGGCATACTTGTATAAGTCGCTACATTCAGGTTAACCCGGCTTTCACCCGCGCAAAAACTGGTCGCATCGGTAAAGGTCAGCACCTCCGGCACACCGCTACACTCCGGCGCCTTGGTATAATTGATCACCAGGTTCGGCCGTATCGTCTGGCCTATTAGTGTAGTACCTACAGCAGTGATGGTCTGCTCAGCAGTTGCAGATACGGTCTTATTACTGCTGAGCGCAGTAGCATACCATTGCATCGCACCCGTAGTCGTGGGACTGCCTGAAGCGCCGCCCAATGGGAGCAGCGTCCATTCGCACAGTACTTCAAGCGAGCCACCCGTATAGGTGAAAGCACTTGTCGCATCTATCCTGATCCAGCTTCCCGCCTGTGCCGGCAGATTACCGCTATGGTCATTAAATAGCCTTTGCCCGAAGACGTTAAAGCCGCTATTGCGGTAAGTAAAAGCATCCGGACCAAAAAAACTATAATTCTGGGTGCTGCCTCCTGCCTTTATGGCAACCTTCCAGGTTGCGGTGGCTCCGTTGGCCAATATAGGTACATCTAGGCCTCTTTGCCAGCTTAGGGCATGCAGTACCGAACCGGGAAAAATACCTTTGGCAGTTAATTCATCTTCAGTATACAGATATACCACACAACTGTAGTTCCTGGTATCGGAAGCTGAAGAACGGATCACAGGCCCTGCACCGGGGCTGCTGAATATCCCTGTTCCCAGCGTATCATTTACCTGGGCCTGTGATAACCTGAACATGCCTAGCAAGAAAAACAAGGCGGTAGCAGTAACTACTTTCACAAAATGTATCCGTTTGTAATATTTAACCATCATTTGTTTATTTTATTTATTGAACATTAGTTACCCATCCCCTTTCCTGTCCGAAGAGACAATCACAGGGGAATATCAATTGACCCTATATTTCTTGGAGCCCACAGCCCGGAATCCTTAAATAACTAAGGCAGCTTGACCAGTTTCTGTATGCTTATCAGGCGCTCGTCCCGGTCCCGGATATAAACCCAATACATGCCCGGAGCGCAGGCGCCCATATCTATCCTGCCGGCATTTTGCAGGGCGACAACTATTTTACCATCTATACCTACAACTGTTACTGCCAGCGGTCCGGGCCCTGATACCGTAAAATACCGCTGAACGGGATTAGGGTAGAGCCTTACATTTTCATAGCCCTGCTGTACCAGGTTAACGGAGGTGCCCTGGTTTCTCACCACGTATACTTCCGAAGTATCTATGCATCCGTTCTCATCAGTGACCACGACATGGTAATTGCCGTTTTCGCGAATAAACAGCTTTCTATTGTACCCATCTTTTATCGCCCGGCCATCTTTATACCATTGGTAGGTCAGGTAAGGGTGTGCTGTAGATAATGTATCTACATTGACCGTTACGACTGGTTCCTCGGGATTAGCCACCCTTACATAAATGGTATCTGTTACCTGACTATAGCAGTTGCCGATCAGTGCCGGGTAACTCACCCAGTAGGTGCCTGCTTCCGAGATCCTGATTAACGAATCCTTTGCGCCTGTATTCCATATACAATCGCCGTAGTGTATACCACGCGATGGCATCACTGTTACTCCGGAAGCTAAGTCTTCCGCACATAATGCCGTATCCCTGGCAGTAGTATGCAACGGTCCACGGGGATACACCAATTCGCTGTGAAAAGTACCCCGGGCTGTTACCTTACCACCATAGGCTGCGGTGTCTGTAAAGGGGATGCCGATCTCTGTATAGCCCGAGGAAAGTCCCTGCAGATTCGGCCGGTTGATGGTACTGAAAAAAGAGTCCATCGGTTGAACGATATAAATACTATCTCCATACAATTTCAGGTTGGCTGGTTCCCTCACTATATAAGCGCTGCCGTTCATATTAACCGTAGTTGAGCGTTGCTGCGCCAGTTTAACGGCGCTGGCATTTACCGCCGTACTGGAAAATGTGGATAAATCATACTGCACTAAATCACTTTCAAACAATTGCCCGCCCAGCCATTTGCCGGTCATCCCGTAAAGCTTGGAGCCATCCGGTGAAAAAGCCAGTGTATGTGCAAAGGGAGTCGTATTGTCTATCTTAATGCCCTCTGTTACACGACCGGTATTGGGGTCAAAATTAACTACCACAACACCGTACGCCTCCAATGATTGGGGCGGATAATACTCCGCAATGGAAGACATCACAATTTTGCTTCTGTCCGGCGACACGGTCATTCCCCCCATGGAATAAGCATACCAAAGACAGGTATGGCATTCCTGGCCACTACCGGTTACCTGTGTACCCGCAACGGATATTACTGGATTGGGATTGACGCCTGCTTCTGTAATATGATAAGCCTTAAATATCGGTTCACCAACAGTATGCACCACCAGCCAGACATCACAATTATTTCCCGGGATCGCAATCATGGCACTACTCAAAGCAGTATCCTTATCTAAAACGATATGCTTTTGCCCAGCTACCACGTTTCCACGGCCGTTGTTCAAACTCATATCCACAACAGAATAATACAGCATACCGTCTTTAGGACGCATCATGCGGTACCAAAAAGGCTCGCCTCCAAACATAGAGAACACATAATACTTTCCTTCCTGACCGATAACCGGCACGGCACAAGCACCCTGCAACACATATTTCTTCAAAGTAGTATACCCAGGTCCGAAAAGGCCCTGTCCATCCGGCATTATTTTTCGTGTCGCATCGTAGCAGTCGTGGCCATCTGTATAAAACAACAACTGACCATGGACCGGATCTGCTACCGAGACTTTGACAGTACCCTGCGGTTTTGCCACGCCGGATGGCGGTTCTGAAACAAAGGAAGAAGGTCCTCCCTCATTAAAATCAAAACCCCAGGAGCCCCAGAACCAAACGCTGTTTGCTTTCAAAAAAGCGGGAATCCGGTTATAATGCTCCGGCTGGGCATGGCTATCCATAACAACGGCAGTAAAGAACAGGCCGAGAAAAAAGGAAAATGTACACTTATGCTTCATCATAGAATATTGTTTATATAGAGCACCTTTTCAATAGCAATGGATGATGCGGTAATTAAGGAAAAACAATCAGCTTTTTTACGGCGACAAACTGTCCATTTACATCCGTCACCGTAATCATATAAAGTCCTTCAGCCAGGGAGGAAATGCTTATTTGCTCCACATTCCTGTACACTCCTATACTGCGCCCATCTACACTGTTGATCGCTATAGTTACCCTGGCTTTTGACCGGATATTTACTTTACCTTTAGAAGGATTGGGAAATACGCTCAGATCGGGAGACCCTTCATTTCGATTACTGACCGACACTACCCTATCCACCTCTATGGCGTCAGATGTATCAAGACAGCCCCTTTGGTCAGACACAATCACCTGGTAAGCCCCCACTGTTCGCGGGATATGAAAATGCCGGTCGGCACCTGTTATTAAGGTATCATTCCTTAACC
>CAZFKK010000035.1:0-12130 GCA_964519735.1 uncultured Taibaiella sp. | reverse complement strand
GGTATGATACACATCATCCAGCATCAGGGTATCCTCCTTTTGCTGCAATACGGGTGGTATCTTATCCGAAGTATAGACCACCAATGTATCTGTCCGGGTGTAGATATACTGGTCCTCAAAGTAGTCATAAGTTACCCAATAGGTACCGGGACTTTTTACCTCAAGCGAGGCGGCACGGCTACCGTCGTTCCATTCATAATACGACCCTTCCTGTATCGCCATAGGCCTTAACTGAAGTCCCTTTTCTATATTTCCGGAACAATGGATATGTTTTCGTTGCATCACAGCCAGAGGATAGACGACCTCCTTAGATAAGCAACTGGACGCCCTGAGGTTGGTTAATGTGATCGCTGAGGACCGGTAGGCAGCATCCTTACCCGCCAGGTTAGGCCTGTCTATGGTATTCAGTACAAAATTATGATGGGCCGCACTATACAGGGTATCTCTATACAGGCGCAGACAGCAGGTAACCTGCTTATTTAATGATTCTGTATATCCCAGTTTGACAATAGAGTTGTTAATAGCCTGTTGGTCATAGTTTCCAACCGTATATTGATAGTAAAAGGCGGAATCGGTGTCCGGGTCCAGGCAGGAACCATAGAACCGGGTATTATCCGGCGAGAAGGCACCGCAGTGCATGCCTCTAGTCTTTTCCATAAGCAATCCGCCCGAAACTTTACCTGTTGTTGGATCGAATCTGCACAATTGCGCACCATTCAGCCCCGCCGCCTTCGGATCGCCCGATACGCTGGATACTACGATCATCTTTCGATCAGGTGACACGGAGAGGGCGGAAGAGAGATAAGCGGCGCCGGAAAAATCATCTGAGGTACCCGGAAGACTCTGGATACCTGTTCCGGCAGTAGACAAGACAGGATTGACATTAATACCTTTTTCCGTAATATGATAAGCCTTAAAGACCGGGATATGCAGCTTATGTACCACTAACCAGACATCGCCTTTATTACCCGGAATAGCCACCATACCGGCGCCGAGCGTATCCCGGTCTAAGACCACATTCTTCATACCCACATCCCCAAATCCCTCATTTTTGCTCATATCCACAACAGAATAGAACAGACTGCCTTGTGAAAGTGCTTTTTTCGCAGTCACGTTCATTAATGATTGCCCGGCCAACAGGGAAAACACATAATACTTACCCGTTTGCCCGATCACCGGCACAATACACACGCCCTGATGCGTAAGACCTGCCAGGTTTCCTTTTAAATCTTTGCCATTAGCCATTACATCGTGCATCGAGTCCCAGCACTGTGCGCCATCTGTATAAAATTGTAATTTACCGCTCAGGGGATCAGCAACGGAAGCCGCTCCGAAAACACTTCCCCAGCGAGGCTCACCGATATAGGACCGTCCCACCTTAGGTACGCCACTTCTGAAATCTAAGGAGATATTGTTCTGGAATATCCATACAGCATTGGACCGGATATAGGCGGAATAATTGTTATATTGCTGTCCCCTGGCCAGAGCAGAAGTGAGGAGCAGCATAAAAATCATCGTCTTTTTAATATGATGAACCATAATCGAAAATTGAGCAGACTGCGGCAATAACAGCACCGAAAATATTAGCTCGAACAAAAGCCGCGTCGAAAAATGATATTGAATACACAAATCTCAATAAAAAAACCGGCTTTAGATCTAGTAAAAACCGTAATCTTTTCGGGAGCGTTCAAAGGACAACTGTAGCAGCAGCAAAAAAATTGTAGATTTACAGCACTGACCGGTTATTGACGTAAACAGCTGCCCCATTCATGAACCTTAAGTTGCTCCAAAGACATATACTTTTTACTTACATAGGAATAGGCGCCCTTGCCTTGTCCTCCTTGCCGCTCAAGAGCCATGCGCAGGTTCAGGAATTATGGAATACGGTATACCAGAATCAATTCTATACTACCGAAGACACCACTTTAATCATGACCTGGATCCGGAAAGGCGCCTTGCTGAGACAGCAACATCCGGATTCTGCACTGGCCTGGCATAGCAAAGCATTGTACCTGAGCCGACTCAAGTATTTTCACCAGGGAACAGCCCTAGCCCTGCAACATATTGGTTTTACCTATCTGTTCAAGAAAGATCACAGGTCCGCCGACCAAAGCTTCCGCCACTCCTTATACTACGCCCGGAAAAGCGGCATCAAATCCATATTACATGGCAGCTATCATAATATAGGCACCCATCACCTTATCGTAGGCAATTACCCTATGGCCGCCTCTTATTTCGACAGCGCCTTGCAAACCCTGAAACAGAACGGTCCTAAAAGCCTTGCCGGAGCACACAACACCCTGAATAACCTGGCAGCAATCCACCTGCGGTTAGATCAGCCGGCTGTAGCCTTGAAGTATGCGGAACAGGCTGTACATATTGCAACAAGCAAAGGTAAAAACCAGGAATTAATTACAGCACTGGGCAACAAAGGTGCGGCATTGAGTGCCCTGGGGCGCTATGAAGAAACATTAAACGTACTGCTGGAAGGGCTGAACCTCAGCAAGAGCCAGCAAATACCCTCTGGCGAACTCCCTATCTCCAACAGCCTGGCAGAGCTCATGCTCAAACAAGGAAGGCCAGAAGATGCGCTACGGCAACTGAACTATGGTGCTGCTCAGAAGACAATGGATCCGGCTTCTATATATGACATACATACCTGTTATATTCTGGGCCGTATTTACCTCAGGCAATCAGACTTCAACCAGGCGATACCCTGGTTATTAAAAGGTACAGAAGCTGCCTTCCGGAAGAATTTTTTCGACGGGTTGTCTGAAGCCTACAGGGATCTTGCCTCCTGCTATACCGAATTGCGTGATTATGAAAAAGCATTGCGGTACCAGTCCCTGCACATGAGGCTCAAAGACAGCACCTTTAACCAAAAAAAAGCCAGGGATATCAATGACCTGGAAGTGAAATACCGGGTTTCGGAAAAAGACCGTTTATTGGCCAGCAAGGACAAACAACTTATCCAAAAAAAGTTGGATATTGCTTATTCGGAAGCCAGGAATAAAGAAAAAACAACATGGATATGGATCAGTTCGCTGAGTACCTTGTTCTTAGTATTATTGATCATACTATTGCGCTATCGCCAGAAGAATAAAGAATTTCTGCTCCGCCAACAAAAGGAACTCGATTTATTAAGGGCTACTATGGAAGGCGAAGAAGCAGAACGCATCCGTGTGGGCAAAGAATTACATGATGGCGTTAGCGGCTTTCTCTCTGCCATAAAGATGAACCTGGTCACCCTGCGTATGCAACGAAACGATATAGCACAGGAACGGGCCTATACCAATACGCTCTCCCTGGCTGACGAGGCGGCCGATGAATTGCGCAAAACGGCGCACAACCTTGTCCCCTCTTTGTTGGCTAAAAATGGCCTGAGCGATGCTATTAAAGGATTCTGCCGGAGATTGTCTCACCCACAGGGCATCAACATTAAGGTAAGGATTACCGGATCAGCCATACGCCTGGCTCCGGACAAAGAACTGGCGATATACAGGATTGTCCAGGAACTGATCCACAATATTCTGAAACATGCCAATGCAACCAAAGTAACACTGGGCATCAGTTGGCTGAAGGAAGTCTTGCTCTTAAACATCGAGGATGACGGTCAGGGCATACCTGAAAAAAACAATGAAAGCGGCCTGGGGATGGATAATATCGCCAAGCGAATCCAATCCGTGAATGGCAGTATGGAAGTAGACCATAGTGAGGAAGAAGGCTCGGCAATTTATCTCTACTTCCCGTTACCAGCTGAAGGATAAGCACTATTTTTTTTATATTCACCCTTGATCCCAACATGAAGCTACTTGATAAAATGAGGCCTATGAAAAAAATTATTGTTGATATTGCAGATGATCACCAAATGATCATAGGAGGATTGAAAGAAATGATGGCCGGCATCGATATCATACAACTCGGCTGCACCTACAATAGTGGCATTGCTCTGCTCAATGGCCTGCAGAAAACACAACCGGACGTATTGCTGCTTGATATTCAGATGCAGGACGTAAATGGCGATGAACTGGCAGCCCTCATTACCAAAACCTATCCCTCCGTAAGGATACTTGTCGTCACCGGTTTTGACACCGTTGAATATGCCACACTAATGCTTGGCAAAGGGGCAGCAGGTTATTTGCTGAAAAATACGGATGAATATAAACTAAAACAAGCGATAGAAGCCGTTTACAAGGGTAAGCAATATATAGAAGCCTCGATTCAAAAAAAACTGGAAGAAGCAGAACGTGAAAATAGTCTTACGGAAAAGCCGATCCTGAGTAAACGTGAGAAAGATATCCTCCGGCTTTTGCTGGAAGAATACACCAATCAGCAAATCGCCGATAAGCTATTCATCAGCCTTCGTACTGTAGAATTTCACCGGATGGCATTGATCGTGAAATTGAATGCGAAGAATGCCATAGGCATGGCTAAAAGAGCGATACAGCTAGGATTGGTGAAATAAGGCGTCAAGCTCTATTTATTGTTTGTTCGGGGGCAACGTGTAGCTCAGAACAGAATTTTTTTTAGCATTATTAAACAATATGCGGTTTCGATAGTTTTTAATGAATACGTTATTCTTAACAGGCGGGCTGTAGCCTGTACAGGCAACCTTAATTTCTAACTTCATTGTCAATCATTAAATCCAAATTATATGAGTACAGAAAATTTGCATCACCAGGAAGCTATCGATAAACTAAAGGAGATGATCGACAAAATAGACATCGGCATGTTGTGTACTTTCATCCCGGGAAGCGATTATCCCCATGCTATCCCGATGAGCCGTCAGGAGGTGGATGAAGCCGGCCATATCTGGTTCTTATTTTCTTCGGAAAGCGAAAGTCATCAAAATCTCCAGCTCAACCCTAAATCAAGCCTTCTGTACGCAGATGTTGCTAATTACAATTTCCTTAGTATAAACGGAGTTGCTGAGATTTCCACGGACAAAGCCCGCATCGGGCAATACTGGAATAAAATGGTGGAAGCCTGGTTCGAGAAAGGCCAGGAAGATCCGCGGATAAGGGTGTTAAAGTTCATTCCTTCTGAAGCTCATTATTGGGACAATAAAAGCAATAAGTTTGTTACTTTCCTTAAAGTAGCTGCCAGTGCCGTGTCCGGTCAGAAACTGGACATCGGAAGAGAAGGCGAATTGAATCTGTGAGCCCTTGAAAAGGGCCTATATTTACAATCGACTATACCTCATAGGCTAATCTTGCAAACTTATTTCTATACTCAATCGGGGTAAGCCCTGTAATCTTTTTAAAGATATCCCTAAATGCTTTAGTATCCGTATATCCTACATCCAGCATTATTTCCGAAACATTTTTCCTGGAGCGTTCAAAAGAGGCTTTAGCCGCTTCTATTCTTACCCGTTGTATATATTCTATGGGCGTATTGTTGGTGGCGTCCTTAAATCGTCTTTCAAAGGTTCTCCGGCCGGTATTGATTAGTTTTGCTAAAGTTTCTATGGCTATTTTACCGTCATAGTGTTCTTCAATATAATCCTGTGCTCTTTGGATGTCGGCATCATCGTGATTTCTCTGACCTTTGAATATAGCGAATTGGGATTGGCTGTCCCTGCCGATATCTAAGGCAAAATATTTCGAGATCATCACCGCTATTTCCCTGTCCGCAAACTTCTCCACCAGGTATAATATCAAATTCCATAAACTACTTGCCCCACCGCTGCTGTAAATGTTACCGTGTTCTGTGATGATAGCACCATCTTCTACTTCCACCTCCGGGTATCTTTCTTTAAACTCATTGATATGTGCCCAATGTGTGGAGCATTTTTTACCCTTGAGCAAACCTGTTTCCGCTAAAAGAAAAGCACCAATGCACAAACTGGCCAGGCTTGAACCTTGTAAGTATAACTTTTTAAAAAAAGGAATTGCGGCTGCATTGGCCAGTATTCCTTTATTCGTATCGCCAAAGGTGGGTGGTATAATCAGTAAGTCCGTTTGGGATACATCTTTGAGCAACCTGTCTGTTTTAATGACATACTCGCCATTGTTAGCAGGTACATATTCGTTCAGGCCCACATATTCCACTGTAAAAACGGGCTTTTTGCCAGATGCAATTAAAAAATCATTTGCCGTATTAAAGGTCCTATAGGGTGGCGTAACCGCTTCAATTACACCGTATTCAGGTACAAAGACTGAAATTTGCATATCAATTTAAGTTTCAAGCGATAAAGATAAAAATAGTTTTGTCGCAATTCACCCCAAAATTGTCGGTTTTACAATAGGCATAACTTTATTCCCCGTCGTAACTTTGAATTATAAAATTTAACCAACAAAAATTAAACAATAATGGCACCATCAAAAAGAATTACGGTAGCAGCAACCATAAACGCTCCTGTAGCAAAAGTCTGGAAGGTTTGGAATACACCAAGCGACATTATGCAATGGAACACTGCTGACGCGAGTTGGCATACACCAAGTAGTGAAAACGACCTGCGGGAAGGCGGTAAGTTTAAGCACAGGATGGAAGCCAAAGATGGCAGCTTCGGTTTTGACTTTGAAGGCATCTATGATAAAGTAGCACTGCATGAAGAAATTACCTACACCATGAGTGATGGAAGAAAGGCTACGACATTGTTTGCAGAGCAAGAGGGTAAAACCAAGGTCGAAACAACATTTGACGCCGAAACAGAAAATGACGTAGAAATGCAGCAGCAAGGATGGCAGGCCATCCTGGACAATTTTGTAAAATATACCGAATCAACCATTTAATAACAATAAATATAACCATATATGAGAAAGAATAAAATAATCTTTTGGGTCGCCACGATCATCATCGTACTCTGGGAAGGCGTAATGCCATTGAGCACCCTATTATTCGCACCGGAACAGGCAAATGTGGGGACAAAACCTTTGGGCTATCCCGATTACTTTGCTTATACGCTTATCATCTGTAAAGTACTCGGTGTAATCGCTATTGCTTACCCAAAGACACCAGGTAAACTAAAAGAATGGGCGTATGCAGGCCTCAGCTTTAATTTAATCTTTGCATTCATCAGTCATGCCTATGTAGATAAAAATATCGGGTTCATGCTCCTGCCACTTATAATATTGGGTATTCTTGCCGTCTCTTATATTTATAACGACAAAATCCGGCAGAGCAGCTCCGGCAGGATATAATCCTACTTACCAGGTGAAATTAGGCATCGAGTGAAGAACAATCAGGATACTTACCAGTAGATAACCAATGGTTTAATAATAAAAATAGGGTGTCCCCGGATCAGAAAAGGATAATAAAAGATAAAATAATTTAATCATCACAAAAAATCTCAAACAAATGAACAATAACTCTGTTTCATTACATCGAATCATTAACGCAAGCCCCGAAAAAGTATTCCGGGCATTTGCAGACCCGGTAGCGCATTCATTTTGGCTGCCGCCTTATGGCTTTTTATGCACCGTCCAACAAATGGATTTCAAGGTAGGAGGCAAGTTCCATATGAGCTTCATTAATTTCAGCACCGGGAACGGGCATTCCTTCGGGGGCGAATATCTTGAAATAAGACCGAATGAATTGATCAAATACTCCGACAGGTTTGACAACCCTGATTTGCCCGGGGAAATGACCACAACCGTATGGTTAAACAAGGTTTCATGCGGCACCGAACTTAAAGTGCTGCAGGAAGGGATTCCTGAAGCCGTACCCCCCGAAATGTGTTATTTAGGTTGGCAGGAATCGCTGGAGAAATTGATTAAACTTGTAGAGCCTGAGATTCCTGATGCTTAATATCGTCTATTATGATTGGGCATAATGATCATAAATTCATAAGCGCGGTTTTCATCACATTTTCCGGGAACTGTAAGAAGGCACTCACCTATTACCAAACCTGCTTTGGCGGGACCTTGCAATTCAATACTTTTGAAAAGGAATTGCAAGGTTCCACTGAAGGGCCCGTCGTGACCGGATGCTTGACTTCCGACAGGATTGTCATTTACGGTTCGGACCTGGTACACGACGAGGGAAGAAAGCTCGGGAATTATATCTCCATCTTTCTACACTGCAAAGATACGCAGGAGAGAAAAGCGCTTATGGAACAGCTGAAACCTGATCAAAGTCGTCTTTTTGACGGGCATTGTGATGACTTAAAGTTAATTGAAATAACCGATGCGTTTGATTTGAGATGGATATTGGGTGTTTAGCCACAATGAGGGCCTGCTACCTCCTTTGATGTATGCTGCCTGCTCAGCCTGTCTAAAACGGTGTGATTGTAAAAAACCGTTTTTCTACAAGAAGCGTTTGAAAGGCCACACTCCGTCGGACGCTTACATTATTTTCAAGGTTTTAATGTCCTTCCCGTGTTTGTGCTGTTGCTGTAAATAGCGTTTCATCGAAACCAATAAATCCGGGTTTACGTCAGACGGCCCATCAAAGCGCCTTTCAAGACCGCCTGACGCAAACCATAGTTTGTTGTTATTGCCCGGTTGCCGGTTCGCTTGGGAGCTTAGTCATATCCATATAGAAAATCTCCCAGGTGTGCCCGTCAAAATCTTCCAGGGTTCTTTGCTGCATAAATCCGTAATCCTTTATTTCGGTGGGTTCTGTACCGCCTGCCTGAAGTCCTGCATCCATAATACGGTTCATTTCTTCCGGGCTACCCACGGACAATGAAAACAGGCCGGCTATGTTCGATCGGGTATCTGCAATGGGTTTAGTGGCAAAAGTTGAAAATTTTTCGTGTGTCAATAACATGACAAAAATGCTTTCGCTCCACACCATACACTTTCCCATATCATCTGAAAACTGCGGGTTGTTTGTAAAGCCCATTGCCGTGTAAAAGTCCATTGATTTTTGAAGGTCTTTCACTGCTAAATTGATGAAAATTTGTTTCGTCATTTTTTGTGTGATTTTTATTTTGTTTTTAATTGCGGTTCTATTTCCTGTTTTCTGAATGTCAAAATCCGGGTAATTAAGCCTACCGGCAGTTCCCGGTGCTACTATGCACGAATGCTTTTCATCAAAGTTAAGGATTATTTCAAGCGTTCCAGAACGCCTTTTCGTTTCACGATATTTTTATAATCCCATTGAATATTTATTGATTTTTCGAGCCAGCGTTGTAAATCTTCCGTATTTACTTCGCTTACATCATTGTAAAAAATGGAGGCGTCTTTAAATTTTGCTCCTCTTACTGCCAATTGCTCTTCTTCAAAATCTGCACCACTCCAGAACATCAGTCTTATCCCTTTCTTTTCTTTGCTGTAACCAGTTACCGGGTTGCCATCCAAAAACCAAACGGGATGCCGGTGCCATACTTTGGCTTGTACTGAACCGGCCGAAGTATTGGCTTCGGGCAGATGCTGGCTAATTTCATTTGCCAAAAAGTCGCATATAGCCTTATCTGCTACAGTTTGCGCGTCGTTATAATCCTGTATTTCTTTGGAAAGAGTTGTTCCCATCGGTTTTTATTTTTTAAGGTCACTAATAATTCATCCAACTTGTTCAAGAAAGTTCTTTGGGAATAAATAAATAGGCAACAAGTTTGCCGGACTAAAAGTTTACCGCCAACCCAACCCGGGTGCCACATGCTTTAAAATAGAAGAAAGTACATGTACGTTATAATCAACGCCTAAGGTATTGGGAATTGTCAAGAGGATCGTATCAGCTTCCCGGATGGCTTCATCCTCAGCCAATTCTTTGATGAGTTGATCCGGTTCTGCAGCGTAGCTTCTTCCGAAAATAGCACGTTTGTCCTGTTCAATCATGCCGATTTTATCAACCCTGCCGGATTCCTGGCCGAATAAATAGCGGTCCTGATCGGTTACCAATGCGAAAACAGACCTACTTACCGAAACCCTCGGTTCACGCTGATGTCCCGCTTTTTTCCACGCTTCTTTATACAATCTTATCTGCTCGGCTTGCTGTACATGGAAAGGCTTCCCGCTTTCATCATACTTCAAGGTAGAACTTTGAAGGTGCATCCCGTTTTCAGCTGCCCAGACCGCTGTAGCATTAGAAGCAGCGCCCCACCAAATACGTTCCCTCAGGCCTTCCGAATGAGGTTCCAGGCGCAACAGGCCCGGTGGATTCGGAAACATCGGGTGCGGACTAGGTTGGGCAAATCCGACACCCTTTAACTTATCTAAGAATTGCAATGCTTTCTGCCGTCCCATATCTGCGTCGGTCGCTCCTTCTCCCGGTTCATACCCAAAATAGCGCCAGCCATCGATTACTTGTTCCGGCGACCCTCTGCTGATGCCCAATTGCAACCGCCCCTCCGAAATTAAATCAGCCGCTCCTGCATCTTCCACCATATACAGTGGGTTTTCATAACGCATATCAATTACACCTGTTCCGATTTCTATTTTGCTTGTTTTGGCGCCGATAGCTGCAAGCAAAGGAAATGGTGAGGCTAACTGAGCTGCAAAATGATGTACCCGGAAATAGGCACCATCTAAACCAATTTCTTCGGCGGCAACAGCCAAATCAATAGATTGAAGCAAAGTATCACTTGCTGTGCGGGTACTATAGGCGGGATGGTCAGACCAATGCCCAAATGATAAAAATCCTATACTCTTCATAAATCTTGTTTGGGCTAAAAATAGCCCAAAAATCATAAAAAATACAAGAGAATATAAAGAAATTCATTTGCGTCCCCACCAATTCTCCATTTTAATGCCATCTAAGCGCTCAAAGTCTTTGGTATTGTCTGTGACCAGGATTAGTTTATGCTCTATGGAAGTTACTCCGATTAAAAGGTCAAACTCATCGTGCATAGGTTTTCCGATTTTAATCTTACCTTTTCTTCTGCATAGCGTTTTATGCAAGCATAAATGGGTATGATAGATAAGCCCCTGACAAAAGCATCTACTACTTAGCTACTTTCCTGTATTCTATATAGATCATCCCTTCTCCCTAATCTTCCCTACTGCCGTCGTTTGCCATCCGGACCATTTTAGGAGAGAATTTTGCTACAATATCCACCAGGTCTGTTTGTGCAGCCATCACCGTATGAATGTCTTTATACGCCATAGGCGCTTCATCTCTTCCGGCACCCAGTAAAGTAACACCAGCTGCTTTCAGAGCACTGTTCATGTCCGCTTTTGAAATATTTTTTATGGCTTGAGTACGGCTCATTTGCCTTCCTGCTCCGTGTGATGCGGAGTTAATCGCCTGTTCTGCTCCTTTACCGTTCACCACGAAACCGGGTGCTGTCATAGAACCGGGAATGATACCCATAATATCCTTTCCCGCAGGAGTCGCCCCCTTTCTGTGCACGACCACCTCTTCGCCGTTCCAGGTCTCCTTCCAGGCAAAATTATGATGGTTTTCTACTTTGGCTAAAACCTGTGCACCTAACGCTGCTGCAATTTTATGATGGATCACTTCGTGGCAGGCAGAGGCATAATCTCCTGCCAGGTTCATTGCCAGCCAGTACTCGTTGCCAGCCTCGCTGTCCAGGTCCAGGTAAGCGAGGTTTTTGGCTTCATAGGGGAGCTTACAGATATTCTTGGCAAGATTGGTATAATGGCCTGCAATGGTTGCTCCCAGGCCTCTCGATCCGGAATGGGTCAGCAATGCAAGATACCGGCCTTTGCGGATTCCGAGCTTTGTATGCTCCTCTTCAAAATCGAGGTATCCGAATTCCACGAAATGGTTTCCGCCTCCCGAGCTTCCTAACTGCGACCATGCTTTGTCTTTCAGTTGGGCTATAAAGTTGTTTTCTTCAAACAACTTATCATCAAGCACGGTGTGTGCTGCTCTTTGATGTTTTAAGAATCCGGCCCCGGCTCCGAATTGTGTCTGTGTAAATAGGATATTTTGGTACAATTCCTGGTTCCTTTCAAAGTGGGCAACCGGGATGTCATACACAGACAGGGCCATCCTGCATCCTATATCCACCCCTACGCCATAAGGAATAATGCTGTTCCTGGTGGCCAGTACGCCGCCAATAGGCAAGCCATAGCCCTGGTGGGCATCCGGCATTAAGGCTCCTGCTGCAGTTACGGGCAGATGCATGGCGATATTCATCTGTTTCAGCGCTCCTTCTTCTATGTTTTCAGCGCCATAGATGGCATAGGATGCCCCCTCAGCTTTCAAGGGTATCTCGTCTTCTTCAGCTTTACTACCCACACCTTCTATGATAGCAGTAGCCAGCTTCCCGAAGACCTTG
>CAZFKK010000034.1:9113-15818 GCA_964519735.1 uncultured Taibaiella sp. | reverse complement strand
AACACACAGCAGTTCTTTCCTTATAACATTAAGGGAGGCCTGACCTATAAATTAAACAATAATCATTACCTCTATCTCCATGCTGATTACCTTACCCAAGCCCCCTTGTTCAACCATACCTTTGTAGCACCAAGAAGCCGGAACACCGTTATAAAAGACCCGGGATTGGAGCATATCCGATCCATAGAAGGGACTTATGAGCTCCGTACCCCATTTATCCAGGGAAGATTATCAGGATATGCTACAGCAAGACAGCATAAAACTCAAATCATGAGATTTTATCATGAGGATTATCGGAGTTTTGTAAATTATGCAGTGCGGGGCATTGATAGCCGGCATTTAGGTATTGAATCGGCATTGGCATTCCATCTCTCCTCCAAATGGAAAACCATTATAGCCGGAACATGGACACAGGCATTCTATACTTCCAGGCCTGAAGTAACTATATACCGGGATAATGATACGTCAGGAACAACAACCGGGACTACAGTTTACTGGGAAAATTATTATGCCACAACAGGACCACAATCCGCTTACACCCTCAACCTGTCTTATCAATACATGCCATCAGGCTATATCAATTTACAAATGAACTACCTGGATCGTAACTTTGTGGCAATTAATCCCAGCAGACGCACCAGCGAAGCGGTGGATATGCTGGAAGCAGGAAGCCCTTCCTGGCATGCTATTATGGATCAACAACAATTGCCCTCTATATTCACCCTGGACCTGTTCGCCAGAAAATCCTTTAAAATAAGGCCTTACCTGAAAAGATCAGCCAAAAATACCATTGCCCAGGTCAACCTGGCCGTCAATAATTTACTAAATAACAGAAACGTGATTACAGCAGGTTTTGAACAATTACGTTTTGACTTTAGCAACAGGAACCCGGAAAGTTTTCCAACAAAGTATCGCTATGGGTATGGCATTACTTATACTATACAAATGAATTTGACTTTCTGAGGCAAAAGCTGCTTCCCTGTACCTCCTAAACCGTATTACCGGGGCATAACCGGTTGCATAGCCACCAAAGCCTGGTGCAACTCTTGATCCTTAGCATAAATATCATTCAGATAACGCAAATGAGTCCCGGTGCTGTCGGTCGCCACAGTAAGGTAAACGATGTAAACGGGAACCGCCCGGCTCACTGATTTCAATTTCGTTCTCCGGGTTTGAATTATAGAATCAATCCTTTCACTGTCATAATCTTTATTATCCAAAATTATTGCAGCCAGATCACGTGCGCGTTGCACCCTCACACAACCAGAACTCAAAGCTCTGTTGCGCAAGGAAAACGAATTTTTATGAGGGGTATCATGAAGATAAATATCCCATTTGTTGGGTAAATTAAACTTTACCTCCCCTAAAGCATTATGCGCCCCCGGAGGCTGCCGGTAGGCAAATTTTCTATAGTTCTCCACAGTAACTTCATCAGTAACATCATTACCCTGAGCATCTATAGCCTTTAATCCCTTTCTCCTCAGGTATTCTGTTCCTGATCTACCGATACCCGGTCCAACATCCTGCTTCAGGATGGTAGGAGGAACTCCCCATGGCGGATTAAATACAATATTCACTAAATATGCATTTAAGGAAGGTGTTTTCCGGGAAAGCGATCCGATGATAGCCCTGCTCATAAATCGTGTTCTTCCCTCTTTCGCATAACGAACTTCCATTAAAGGTATATTGACCCATATATATTCGACACCTATATCACGGGGAAGCGCCCTCAAACGCTCCATATTGCTCAATAATTGCTTTATAAAAGTTTCCGGATCGGTTTGTAAAACAGCACAGGTAGCGCTATCTTTTTCCCCGGTAATCCCTAATTGGTGATAATATTGATACAAAGTCAACAAATGGACCGTTTCATGCACTGAATCGGGCTGCTTAGAAACATCGCGACCCAGCTCCTTATAGATCAGCTCATGTAATCCGGGTTCATCCTGCCCAAAGCATACCTTCTCTTTTAAAGACCTGTAAACAGTATCCTCCTGCAACTTACTCCACACCCTAACTGCCTGCACCATTTTTAAGTACTCCGGCACAACCGGCCTGAAGGTATCCCATGAGGGAAAACGGGGACTACCCATTATCGACTTCACCAAAAACGAAGCTCCATTAAATACGGTATCATTCCGGATATACCAACCCTTATCCACCTGGTTGACCAGTGACCTGCCTAATATCAAATCCCTGGCAGCACTTAGATAAGCATTCGTCAATACGATATCCCATCGGACAATACTGTCTGTAGGAAAAATATTTTTGAGAGGATCTTTTAACCGCTCCACTATATGTTGAATATAATCCCGTTGATAACTTTGGGGATCTAACCCTTCGAACTTAAGTTCATCTAAATGGAACACCATTTCCTTTGCTCCTTCTTTAATACCCTTAAGATCAAACCACAATGGCGCCTGCTCAGATAACTGATAAGCATACCGGACATTTAACGCCAAACTGTCCAGAAGATGTTGTTGCAGAAGAGACGAAGGAGGCAATTCCAGATTCATTTCAACGCCGATCCTTTCTTTAAAGGAGGCCATGTCAACAAAATCCTGATGAAACAGGCCCTTTAAACTACCATTAGGAGAGGAACAGGAGAAAAAAAATAGAGCAATACAAAAAATACCCGAAATATTACCAAAAAACGAATTAATATTTGTTTTCATAAGAAGGAAATTAGGGATAGGTATATAGAATGCAAAGATCGATCCATTTTAATTCAAAAGCGCAGAACCATCTGATGAAATAATTAAGAAAAGCAGAAAAATGAAGTGTAATAGGCAACCACATATAACGTACGAATACTGCTTTTGATCAGCCTCTTTACACTGATCTGTTTGATATTCAACAGCAGAAAAATCAATATCTTTGTACCTACTAATATTTCAGGCATGAATGTGTTATCCTTTTGTAAGGTCCTTTCAGGAATACTTGTCTTGCTGCCACTTTATAGCTGCGACCGGCCTGCACCCGACGATACACATCAATTGTCTCAGAAGGAGCCGGAAAGCTACTTAAGCAAAGAGAAAACACAACAAATAGTCCAGCTGCTCAACGACTATTATCACTTAAAAGACGCTTTGGTCGCTAGTAATATCGAGGATATCGATCAGGCTTCCAAAAGCTTTTCATTAAGCACTAACAGCCTGAAGAGTAAATTGTTGGATCATGACCCGGAAGATTCTGTAATAGATATAAACAACACCATCCGGAAGCTGCTTGCTATAGAACAGTCGCTACAAAATATCCTTTCCACAAGAAATGGAGATTGCGAAGCAAAAAGAGTACATTTCAGGCCTTTATCAATTAACCTATACAGTATACTTAAAGACATCCGGCTAAAACATGCACTACCTGTCTACTACACCTATTGCCCTATGGCCATGAATGAAACCGGGGCTTACTGGCTCAGCCCTGTTCCTAAGATCAACAATCCTTATTTTGGAAAGAAGATGCTTACTTGCGGTGTCATTGTGGATACCTTGAAATGAGGAAACAGAAGAGGGTACCCCGAAGGCATTAAAACTTAAAATTATAGGTAATACTGGGTAAAATTGGAAATATGGACACCTGGTTCACTTTAACTTTTGTACCCTGGTCTAAGGAGCCCTCTGTAGCTACGTAAAGAATATATGGATTAAAGCGATTATACACATTATATATTGAAAATGCCCAACTTCCTTTCCAACGTTTATCCTGGTTCCCCTTGGGCGTATAAGTAACGGATAAATCCAGGCGGTGGTAAGGAAAGATACGATATTGGTTCAACTTACTGTAGTCCTGTACCAAATTCTGTTCTATAAAATAAAAACCTGTAGGCAAAGTAATAGCATTCCCTGTCCCGTAAATGAAAATACTGGAAATGGTCCACTTGGGATTAATTTCATAAGTACCCACCACAGAAATATCATGACGACGATCATATTTAGCCGGAAATTTCAGACCGGAATTCAGGTCTTCAAACTCCCGCCAGCTCCATGATAAGGTATAGCCTACCCATCCGGTAAATTTACCTTTCGTTTTATTTACAAAGAATTCAGCTCCATAAGCATACCCTTTACCAAACACCAGGTCCAGCTCCGGGTCACGGACAGAAGTAGGAGTATAGCCGGAACGGTATTCGAGCTGATTCCGCATATCTTTATAATAAACTTCAATAGAGGTTTCCAGCATGTTATCCAGAAAGTTTCTGAATATTCCTAAGGAATACTGCCAGGATCTTTGGGGTTCTACTAATAAAGTACTGGGCATCCAGATATCAGTAGGTAAGGTAGTGCCATTATTAGAGACCAGATGCAGGTATTGGTAACTTTTGCTGACGCTACCTTTTAAAGAAGTCTGGTCATCCAGAGTTAACCGCATATTCAGCCGGGGTTCCCACCCTCCATAACTTTTCACCATCTCTCCGGAAGCATACCGGGTACTGTCAAGAGGATTGCCATTCACATCAAGCTTATAATTTGTATAAGGTCCTACTTGTCCGAAATAAGAATAACGGATGCCCGCATTGATTCGTAACCTGGAACCGAGATCAAATTCATCCAGCAAATAGATACCCGCTTCATGAGCATACTTCAATAAAGCATTATCGGGAGCAAATTCATTATCCCCGCTTTTACCCGAAAACTGGCTGGGGATCAATTTATGAAAAGTATAGGTGGCCCCAAATTTAAAATGATGATTAAAGGAACTATAATAATCGAAGTCTGTCTTACCGGTCCAATCCCGGATACCTGAAGAGAGCTTAATATCTATATTTTGCTGCCCACCGTTAAATTCAAAATTATAATCATTGTAAACGGCTGTAGTATTGACAAATAATTTATCATTAAACTGATGGTTCCAACGCAATGTTCCTGTCGCATTGCCCCAGGGTATATGTGCTTTAAAGTTCCCTTCATTACTATTAAAGGTAAAAACATCCCGGCCAAAATAACCGCTTAAGTATATCCTGTCTTTAGTACCCAAACGGTAATTAGCCTTAAGATTGGCATCATAAAAGTAATAACCCGTACCCTGTAAATTCTTATCCAGGAATGGCTTGGTGATCAGATCAATATAAGTTCGGCGTCCCGAAAGCATAAATGAGCCTTTCTCCTTGACAATAGGTCCTTCTAAAGTCAGGCGGGAAGCGATCAATCCGATGCCACCTTCTCCATGATATTCTTTAAGGTGTCCGTCTTTCATCGATACGTCCAATACAGAAGACAGCCGCCCCCCATAATTTGCCGGCATGCCCCCTTTAATCAGGGTAACATTCTTAATGGCATCAGAATTGAATACAGAGAAGAAACCAAATAAATGTCCGGTATTATAAACTACGGCATCGTCCAACAATACCAAGTTCTGATCTGGTCCACCTCCACGCACATACATGCCTGAATTGCCCTCTCCTGCAGATTGCACCCCCGGCAACAATTGGATGGCTTTTAAAATATCAGACTCGCCAAATAATACAGGCAGTTTTTTTATTTTTTCCGTACTTAAAGTAGCTACCCCCATTTGCGTGCTTTGCACATGCTCATCCTGCCGTACACTGGTAATGACAACTTCTTCCGTGAGAATACCTTCGGGTTCCATGTCCACATTCAATTCGCGGTTTTCCACCAGATTTAGGGATATGGATCGCACCTGGTATCCCATAGAAGTAATCGTTACCGTATAACTGCCGGGCGGCATACTGATGGAATAAAATCCATAGGCATTTGTGCTGGCGCCATTTTGCGTTTCTTTAATATAAACACTGGCGCCGATAAGTGTCTCACCCGACGAAGCATCCTTAATATAGCCACTTAAACTCAATTTTTTTTGCGCCAGACCGGTTACATTTTGGACTAAAAAACAAAGGGAAAACAAGAAAATAATACGCATAAAAGATGTTTACGGAGCAAAAATAGAGCATCTCTTGTGGAAAACAGGATCTTTGTATAAAAATAGAAGCTTAATTTTTTAACTTTACCACCTATGCGTTTTTTTCCCTTCGTCCTGGCTCTGGCTTTAAGTTTGAGTTGGGTGCTTTTATTGAATCGCCCTTTGGGGAAAATACCGGCCATGGGGAGATTACTCAACCCTGTAAATGGCTTCTGGAATAATGCAGAACCCGCCTCTGAAAAGGGATTGGCGCTACATTTACCTGCAGATCAGCTAAAGCAGGAGGTAAGCATAACATTCGATGACCGGTTAGTACCTCATATAAAGGCAAAAAATGAAGAGGATCTTTATTTTGCCCAGGGCTATATTCACGCCACCTACCGGCTATGGCAGATGGATATGCAAACCCGCGCGGCAGCAGGGAGGCTAAGTGAAATCCTAGGGGAACAAACCTTCGAATTTGACAGAACCCAAAGAAGAAAAGGAATGTTATGGGCGGCAGAAAATTCATTAAAAGCCATGGAAGCGGAACCTGTCACCTCTAAAATACTGAATGCTTACACCCGTGGGGTAAATGCCTATATAGAAAATATTAAATTAAAGGATTACCCTTTAGAGTATAAATTAATGGGATTTCAACCGGAGCCCTGGACCAACCTAAAATCTGCCTTATTAATGAAATATATGGCCGATGACCTTACCGGAAAAACAGATGATATCGCCCTGACTTATTTGCGGGACACTCTTGGTGCAGAGGAATTGAACAGGCTATTTCCTGAAAAAATAGAAGGTAGCCGACCTGTAATCCCTGCAGGCACTACCTTC
>CAZFKK010000034.1:8001-9103 GCA_964519735.1 uncultured Taibaiella sp. | reverse complement strand
TTTAGCTACACCTGCCATCCCTCAAGGCAATGTATTTGCTTCGTTTAAAAACAAAACGGGTAATACGGCACTAACGACAGGCAATAATCGGGAAACCGCTTCCGATGCCGGCATAGGCTCTAATAATTGGGCTATTGCCCCGGAACGCAGCCGGAATGACGCTACTTTACTATGTAATGATCCACACCTTTCCCTGAATTTACCTTCTATCTGGTATGAACAACAGCTTTCTGCCCCTGGCATCAACTGTTATGGAGTAACCATCCCGGGTGCTCCTGGTATTGTGATAGGGTTCAATGACAGTATCAGTTGGGGGCTTACCAATAACTACCGGGATGTAAAGGATTATTATGAAATCAGGACAGAAGATTCCCGCTTCTACTTTTTCGATGGTAAAGAGGTGCCATTCAATGAAAGAAGGGAACATATCCTGGTTAAAGGCAGGAACGCAGTATTTATTGACACGATACGTTATACTATTCACGGTCCCCTGATGTATGATGAGCATTTCCCGGAACCTTCCGGAAGTGGAAAAAAGCTGTCAATGACCTGGATGGCCCATCAGGGCACCAATGAATTATATTCCTTATACCTACTCAACAGGGCGGAAAATTATAACCGGTTTGTAACAGCCATATCTTTTTTCGAATGTCCCGCACAGAATTTCATTTATACGGACAGAAGAGGCAATATTGCCCTTTGGGGACAAGGCCGCTTTATTAATAAATGGAAAGACCAGGGAAGATTTGTAATGCGTGGAGATATATCTGCCACCCTCTGGAGAGAAAAAATTCCCATGTCAGAAAATCCTCATATACTCAACCCTGCACAAAAATACCTGGCCAGCGCCAATCAGAACGTCACTGACAATACCTACCCTTATTGGTATAATGGCGACTTTTCAGAGTTTCGAAGTTGGGCCATCAACCATTTTTTGCAGGATACCACGAAAGTAACTCCGGAAGATATGATGCATCTGCAAAATAATACCTGGAGCTTGCTCGCCAGGAACATAGGCTTGTACCTGACAGATAGCTTGTCCTCTGGTCCTGATTATGCAAACCTTTGGAAAGATGAACTGGTTGCCGGGAGCAAAGGGGCC
>CAZFKK010000034.1:5696-7991 GCA_964519735.1 uncultured Taibaiella sp. | reverse complement strand
TAATACCTGGAGCTTGCTCGCCAGGAACATAGGCTTGTACCTGACAGATAGCTTATCCTCTGATTATGCAAGCCTTTGGACAGATGATCTGGTTGCCGGAAGCAAAGAGGCCACTTTCTTTCAGATATTCTGGCACTTCCTGTACCTGAATATCTGGGGAGATGAATGGAAATATTTACCCGTTAAACTATACCCCTCTGCCGAAAAAACGATGCTGCTCCTGAAGGACACTACTTCAATCTATTTTGACGACAAAAATACCCCTCAAATAGAAGGACGAAGAGCAATAGCAGAAAGGTGTTATCTGCAGACCCTGGATAGTTTAAAAACATTAGAAAAGACAGGAACAGAGTGGTATAAAGTAAAAAATACCACAGTAACCCATTTAGCAAGGATAAAGGCTTTCAGCTTTGGACAATTGAAAACAGGAGGCTGGGGCAATACAATTAATGCGATGAAACAGAATCATGGACCCAGCTGGCGCATGATCGTAATGATGAGCCCGGAGAACATCGAAGCCTATGGTGTTTATCCCGGTGGCCAGAGTGGAAACCCCGGAAGCAGGTTCTATGCAGATTTCCTGGATTATTGGGCAACAGGAAAATATTATACGATACGATTTAAGGAAAAAAAATTGAAATAAAGCCGGGCTCTTAAAGTGATTAATATATATGCGGGAAGGTTTGTTTATAAAAAAAAATAAAAAACGCTGGGAAAGTTATCAGGAAAGTACGAATGATCCGGATGAACTGGCTCGTCGCTTTACTTATCTGGTCGATGATCTGGCCTATGCTAAAACCAACTACCCATTTAGTAAAACCGTTAAATACATCAATGGCCTTGCTGCGGGCATTTATTTGTCCATTTACAAAAACAAAAAAGAAAAGAAGAATCGTTTATTCCATTTTTTCAAAACAGAGCTGCCTTTAATTATATATGATCATCGCCGGATTCTACTATTTGCTTTTCTCTTTTTCCTCCTCTTTCTTTCCATAGGAGCGTTCTCGGCCCACCAGGATGCCACCTTCGTTCGTAGCGTACTGGGAGATGCCTATGTCAATAAGACGGAAGAAAATATTGCAAAAGGAGATCCATTTGGTGTTTATAAAGAGAAAAATTCTCTGATCATGTTCCTGCTCATCGCATGGAACAATATAAAAGTATCCTTTTTATGTTTTAGCCTGGGCATATCCTGCTCCGTTGGAACACTTTGGATTTTGTTTCAAAATGGTCTTATGGTTGGTGTATTCGAGCAAATGTTCTTCGCTCATGGTTTAGGACTTCGTTCTATTCTTGTGGTATTTATTCATGGAACACTGGAGTTATCCTCTATTGTCCTGTCAGGAGCAGCAGGTATGATTATGGGCAATGCTATCCTTTTTCCCAAAACCTACAGCCGCCTTGAATCTTTTAAAAAAGGGGCGCGGGATGGCATTAAAATCATTATTGCATTGATCCCCATCTTTATAGTAGCAGCTCTGTTTGAAGGATATATTACCCGCTACACAGAGATGCCTGTTTGGTTAAGCTTATCTATATTAACCCTCTCTCTTTGTTTCATAACCTGGTATTTCCTGCTCTATCCGCGTAAAGTTTTTTTTAAAACCAGGAGAACGATAGGATAGGATGCGGTAAGACACAATCATTAAATTATAAAGCAAGTTTATACTGATCTTCAATTAAAAAAAATAACTTACAGCTACAATGATTCGAATTTACATCATAACATTTGCCTTGTTTGCTTTAACCTCCTGCACGGGTAATGAAGATGCAGACCTACACACCGTATCAAAAGAAGAAACTGCCAATAACCAATTCAAGGAATATGCTGATGGTTTCATTGAAGACCTGTGGGGCGAGGAGCCTGAATGGGCTACGCAGGTAGGCTATCATAAATACGACAGCCTGCTCCGCCTGCCTGATGCAAAAACCATAGCGGATAAACTGGACTTTATAATAGCTCGTTTATCTGCTCTGGAAGCCTTCGATATCAGTTTACTCTCTCCATCCTATCAAACAGACTATTACCTGATCCAAAATTATCTTCAATCTAAAAAGTGGAACCTGGAAGTAGCTAAAGAGCAGGAGTGGAACCCATCACTCTATAATGTATCGGGCCTCATTGCCTTTATGCTGACAGAAAACTATGCTCCACTTGTTGATCGGCTGAAATCCATACACTATAGGCTATCACAGATACCAGCCTATTATACTGAAGCTAAAAAGCAAATTAAAAATCCTGTCCCGGAATTGCAAACCCTTGCTATTGATCAAAACCGGGGAGGACTATCCCTA
>CAZFKK010000034.1:0-5686 GCA_964519735.1 uncultured Taibaiella sp. | reverse complement strand
TCCATTAGAACTGCAACAGCAAATGATTGCCGCATCGAAAGCTGCTGTAAAATCCATTAAAGAATACATCAACCATTTAAAAAGCCTGAAACCGGAACAACCCCGGAGTTTCCGGTTGGGCAAAGATTTATACGAACAAAAATTCGCATTTGATATCCAATCTGCCAATACTGCGGCGCAACTTTATGAAGCCGCACTATCCAGGAAAATTTATATCCACCAGGAAATGGCTAAACTAAGCAACCAGCTTTGGCCAAAGTATTTCCACAATCAACCACGACCTGAAGATACCCTTGCACTTATCGCTAAAATAATAGATACCTTATCTACACAACATGTAAAACCGGCAGCTTTTCAAGAGGCCATTGAACAGCAATTACCCCAGTTGGTACAATTCATTAAAGACAAAAACCTCCTGTATGTAGATCCCTCCAAGCCTCTTGTTGTCCGTAAAGAACCTGCATATATGGCTGGTGTAGCAGGAGCTTCTATAAGCTCCCCCGGCCCTTATGATCAAGGAGGAAATACCTATTACAATGTCGGTAGCCTTGAAGGATGGCCGGCGGCAAAAGCTGAAAGTTATTTAAAAGAATACAACCATTATATACTCCAGATTCTGAATATACACGAGGCAATCCCCGGACATTATACCCAATTAGTCTATGCCAACAGGTCTCCCAGCCTGGTAAAATCCATATTAGGTAATGGTGCCATGATAGAGGGCTGGGCTGTATATACAGAACAAATGATGCTGGAAAATGGCTATGGAAATAATGAACCGGAGATGTGGCTTATGTGGTACAAATGGAACCTCCGAACGGTGTTTAATACCTTGCTTGATTATAATGTACATGCCTTAGATATGACAAAGGAGGAAGCTATTCACCTGCTGACTCATGAAGCCTTCCAGCAACAGGCAGAAGCAGAAGGCAAATGGAAAAGAGTAAGTGTATCCAGTGTGCAATTGACCAGTTACTTTTCAGGATATAAAGAAATAATAGATCTTAGAGAAGCTTTAAAACAAAAAGAAGGCGCAAAGTTTAACCTGCGCCTGTTTCATGAAAAATTTCTGAGCTACGGGAGTGCCCCGGTAAAATACATCAGCAAACTGATGCTTGAAAATAAAGAACGATAATCAACTTCTGCATTGCTATTCTTCTGGTATTTTATAAGCAACAGCATTCATATTCACTCCCGCCCCCACAGAGACAAACAGAATGGTACTTCCTATTTGTAAAGTTTGCTTCACGAACCGCCCTTTTACCATCAGGTCATATAAAGTGGGTAAGGTAGCCACAGAACTATTACCCAACCAGGAAATCGTCATCGGCATAATATCCTGAGGGGATTCCTGCAGATCATATAATTCAAAAAGATTACGCAAAATGGCTTCATCCATTTTTTCATTAGCCTGGTGTATCAATACTTTATCAATATCCTGAATGACCAATCCAGATTGATCCAGGCATTTTTTAATAAGAGCAGGAACAGCCTTTAAAGCACTTTCATATAATTTCCGGCCATTCATTTTAAGGAATAAAGTATCCTGACCAAAATCCCGGTTATACGATTTACCCATATGTAACACATAAGCCAGGTCACCTGCATAAGACTGCGCACTATGTGCCAGAATACCTACAGGCTCGTTACTTGCCCTTGCTTCCACAAGAACAGCACCTGCACCATCTGCGTAGATCATGCTATCCCTGTCATGGGGATCACATATACGGGAAAGGGTTTCTGCACCAATTACCAGCACCCTTCTGGCAGTACCTGATTTAATATAATAATCTGCCTGAATAAGTCCTTGTAACCAACCCGCACAACCAAACGGAAGATCATAAGTGACCGTATTCGGATTATGTATGTCCAGATGATGTTTTACCCTGGAAGCCAGCGAAGGCACAAATTCGCTTCTACGATTATCCTCCCTGATATCACCAAAATTATGCGCTACGATAATATAGTCTAACGTTTCTCCATCAACACCTGATGACTCCAACGCGTCCCGGCCTGCAAAAAAGGCAATATCTGACGCTACAAGATCCTCTGTAACATATCTACGTTCTTTTATACCCGTAATTTTTTCAAATTGGCGAATAATATCCTCATTCTGCTTTTCCAGAAGAGTACCGTCCCGGTCTAGAAAAATGTTGTTTAGAAAATCCGCATTCACTATTTTGCGTGTGGGAATATAACTGCCACTACCAACAATAATGGAATATATGTTTTGTTCCATATTTTATATTTATATTATCCGATTTCGGATTTTCAAACCTTATCCGAAATCAGTGAAGTTGTTCTAAATTGAGTTTGCAATGATCCGACAATCTCTTTTCATTGGAATACGCAACGTATGAAATAACAACATTTGGCATAAAAGGTTTTAACAAATCGGTGAATCTATAGAAAAATATCCAATGAACTACAGTTTGCCACTCATAAACTTTACCCTGTTTTGAAAATTATTGAAGCACGATCCAAAAATAAAGACCAAAGTTAGGCGCTACATAAGAGAAAAAATATTTTTATTACCTTTGACCACTGAAGCAGAGCCTTCAATAATAGCTAACCTCACTCTCCTTTGAACTAGTTATTCTGGATGCGGCTCTCACTATTCAAATTTCCAAAATTATATGTTAGACATTAAAATTTTCACATTTAATCCGTTCCAGGAGAATACTTATCTATTGTTTAATGAACGCAAAGAATGTTGGATCATTGATCCCGGTATGTATGGAGCGGATGAAGAAAAGATGCTCTTTGACTATATCACCTTGCACCAACTCACGCCACAGCAAATTATCAATACCCATACCCATATTGATCATATTTTCGGTATAGATGCACTAAAGCAACGTTACCATATTCCTTTCGGCATGCATGAACTGGACTTACCTGTGCTTTCAGGGGCTGCAGGATCAGCTATGCTATTTGGATTCTCTTTCAGAGCCAATCCTACCCCTGATTTCTTAATCAAACATAATACCAGAATAGCGTTAGGTGAAGACCAATTAGAAGTAAGATGGGCTCCGGGACATTCACCGGGCAGCATTATCTTTTATTATGCGGAAGGCAAATGGGCCATCAGTGGTGATGTACTTTTTCAAAGCAGCATTGGTCGTACAGATTTGCCGGGGGGCAATCAGGACACACTTATGAATAGCATACGGAAGCAACTCTATACCCTACCCGATGATACCATCATTTACCCCGGGCATGGACCGGCAACAAGCATCGGGCAGGAAAAGACATCCAACCCATTCGTAAGGCCTTAGATGTTAAGTTCAGCTTTTCGATTCCTCCTGTTTTCAAATGCCTGTAATATCAAAGCCACAATAATAACCAATAGCGCTCCGATCACATTAAGCCATAAAAAGGCTACCCATTGGTTAATATAGACGACAAGGACGAGGCCTTCTGCAATAAGGGCTGCATAAAAAGCAGCTTTGCCTTTTACCTTTTTCAGGAAAAAGGCCGTGAGAAAAATGCCAAGGATAGCACCATAAAATAAACTACCTAATTCATTAACAGCTTCGATCAATGAACCCATTTGTGTGGCAAACATAGCTACTCCTATGCCAAACACTCCCCACACTAATGTATAAAAACGGCCATATTTCAGCTGTTGTTGCTCGCTGAGTCGCTCTTTGGCAAATACCTGGTGAAAATCAACTAATGTAGAAGATGCTAAAGAATTGATGGCAGCAGATATAGACCCCCAGCTTGCCAGAAAAATAATAGCAAACAATAAGCCCACCATACCTGCCGGTAAGTGGTTACGCACAAAATGAAGAAAAATATAATTACTGTCACTTTTAGGTTCGCCTATCACCGCCTGGTTCCTTCCGATCAGGGCCTGCATGGTGTCCCTGTGCTGCCTGATCAATTGCTGCCCGGCTCTTAACCGGTCCAGCAGAGCTTCTTCTTCTACCTGATGCACGCCCTCCTGGTGTCTTAGGTGAATCAACTGAAGGGCTATATCCTGGTTAATCGCGGATACCACCTTATTCTCTATATACAAAGGAACATAAGTTCCGGGCAAAGCTGCCGCCACCTTTTGCTCTGCCGATTCATTAAAAAATAAAGGTGCTTTGTGAAGGGTATAAAACGAAAAAAGTAAAGCACCAATGAGTAAAATTAAGAACTGCATCGGAATTTTAACCATACCATTCATCAACAAACCTAATCGGCTTTCCCTGAGATCCCGCCCTGTTAAATAACGGCCTACCTGGCTTTGGTCCGTACCAAAATAGGATAAAGCCAGGAAAAAGCCACCTATGATACCCGACCAGAGATTGTATTTATCATTCCAGTCAAAATTCGTAGTAATGACATTCAACTTCCCGGCCTTCCCGGCAATATATAAAGCATCTGAGAAATGAATAGAGTCCGGAAGTAAAAGTACCACCATAATGCCGGCAACAGCCATGGATAATAATATAATGCCAAATTGCACTTTTTGGGTATGTGCTATGGCCTTTGCTCCTCCGGTATAGGTATAAATAATGAGCAACCCTCCTATGAGCAGGTTAGTAAGGTAAATATTCCAACTGAAAATAGTGGATAAAATAATAGCAGGTGCATAAATACTTATCCCGGTTGAAACTCCTCTCGAAAAAAGAAATAAAATCCCGGTAAACAGCCTCGTTTTCCGGTCAAATCGTTTGTCGAGGTATTCATAAGCAGTAAAAACATTCAGCTTTTGAAAGATAGGCACAAAAACCATGCTGATGACAATCATAGCCAGAGGTAACCCAAAATAATATTGCAGGAACCGCATCCCGTCTGAATAAGCCTGCCCCGGGCCTGATATAAAAGTAATTGCACTGGCCTGAGTAGCCATTATTCCCAATAAAACTACATGCCAGGGCATTTGACGCCCTGCCCTAAGGTAGGTTTCTGAGCCATGCTGCCCTCTTCCCTTCCATACACCATAGAGAATAATGAGAGCCAGTGTGACCAGCATTATGATCCAGTCTAAACCACTCATTGCCAACTATAAGTAAACCAGGTGAATAATACAATCAGTAATACTAACCAGAAGAATACTACCCAATACCATCTTTTCCAGTAGGAATCACTCATCCTGCAATTTTAAAGGAATTCCCGGGTTATTCCAATTTAATTGACTTACATTTTTGAATATTCGATAATCTGCAGACTGATAAATTTCTATCTTCGCAGCTTATGGCATATATCCCTGACATAGAAAAGCTCAGTCTTGAACAACAAAAAGAAGCTCAAAATCTACGATTGAAAGAGCTTTTAGTATATCTTGAACAGCACTCTCCTTTCTACCAGCAATGGTTTCAGACACATGCCCTGAATTTAGCTGAAATTAACACAGTCGCAGATCTACATAAAATTCCGACCATCAGCAAACAGGAATTGCAATCGAACAATCGTGATTTTTTTTGTGTCAACCCGGATCAGATCAGAGAATATGTGAGTACCTCCGGTACCACTGGCACTCCGGTTATTGTTCCCCTGACCGAAAAGGATTTGCAACGGCTTGCCTATAATGAGTACCTCTCCTTTAACTGTATAGAGACATCAGCAGCAGACAGATTCCAGTTAATGCTCACTTTAGACAGGCAATTTATGGCAGGCATGGCTTATTATTCCGGAATACGCCAATTAGGAGCATCGGCAATACGTACCGGTCCGGGCCTCCCTTCATTGC
>CAZFKK010000033.1:0-15934 GCA_964519735.1 uncultured Taibaiella sp. | reverse complement strand
GTTCTTGAAGATTTGATTAAAACCCGTCAGCCTAATTTCGTTGCTTATACTTCCACTTCTGATACGCTTCTGAAGCAAATTTGGATCCAAAGGAGAATAGAGTTGTGGGGAGAAGGGGCCCGTTTTTTTGACATTAAACGTCAAGGTTCGGAATTTGATGGAAGAGTAACTCGTCAACCAAGCGAAATTGGCTTGCAAAGAACAGGAAACTTTAATAACACCGTTTCAGCTGGTGTGAGATCATTAGCGCCTACTGATTCAAGGTTCTTGTTCAGAATACCTAATGGGGAAATATTGCAAAACCCAAGTCGGATTTCTCAAAATCCATAAAAATTCTGGGAATTACTATTATAAAATAGCCGTCCATTGGAAAAGTGGGCGGCTATTTTTACTTTTGTGCCGTAGTTTAATATATTAAAACTTGAAATTATGTCCTTAGAAAGTCAGATAACGGAACAATTGAAACAGGCTATGCGTGCTAAAGATGAAGTAGCTTTGCGTACTTTAAGATCAATTAAAGCGGCCATTCTTATTGAAAAGACGGCATCAACTGGTGCCAAGGAAGAACTCTCAGAGGCGGATGAATTAAAGTTGTTACAGAAATTGGCAAAACAGCGCAAGGATTCTTTGGAAATTTTTGTGCAACAAAACCGGCTCGATCTGGCTAAGATAGAGGAAGATGAACTAAAGGTTATAGCACATTTTTTACCTGAGCAATTGGATGATTCAGAACTGACTGTTCAAATAAGATTAATCATGGAATCACTTCACGCAACTTCTCCTGCAGACATGGGCAAGGTTATGGGGGCTGCTTCGAAGCAATTAGCGGGCAAAGCTGATGGCAAGATCATTGCGGAAAAGGTGAAGGAATTATTGAGTGCATTATAAGCAGCACAAAAAGTGCATAAGTGTGAGAAAGGCCTATGATTATTGACATCATTTATTTTGTTGTTTTGATCATTTTTATGATTAGAGGATATAACAAAGGTATTATTGTTGCCCTATTTTCTGCCTTAGCTATTATATTGGGAGTCCTGGCAGCATTGAAGTTATCAAAAACAGTAGCATCGTTGCTTTTTTCGGACAGTGATTCTTTGGTTATAGCCCGTTGGACCCCTTTACTAATATATGTCTTGATTTTCTTTGTTGTACTCTGGACTGTGCGATTTGTGGCCAGCTTTATGCAACGTTCTTTTGAAATGTTGGCTATGGGATGGTTGAATAGGTTGGCCGGAGCCTTATTATTTGGGTTTATAGCTAGTTTTGTCTTAAGTTCTTTATTATGGCTGTTTAATCAAATGCATTTATTACGGGAAGAAGTTCGGGAATCATCTTATATCTTTCCTTTAATAGAACCTTTGGCTCCTAAGGTATGTACGCTTATCGGGCAAGTCCTTCCTTTTGCTCAAAGTTTATTTGAGGATTTAAGTTATTTCTTCGAAAGGGTAAATGAAAATCTAAACCAGCATGTGGATACTGATTGATAATTACGATTCTTTTACCCATATGCTGCATCATTATCTGTTGCAACTACAAGGTAATGATGATATATATATTGTAAGAAATGACGGCATTTCTCTGACAGGATTGCAGCAGTTAAATCCTTCCAGGATTATTATTTCTCCCGGACCTGGGACACCTGCTCAATCAGGGATTACAACTGGTGTTATTGAGACCTTTCATAAGACAGTTCCCATATTAGGTATTTGTCTGGGACATCAGGCTTTGGGAGAGTTTTTTGGAGCTCAATTAGCAAAGGCGGAATTACCAATGCATGGTAAAATAAGCCGGATTTTCCATGAAGGCAAAGGCATTTTTGAAAATATTCCTTCTTCACTTGAAGTGATGAGGTACCATTCTCTACTATTAACGGGATGGCAGGATACAGGTATCGTACCTTTGGCGTTCAGTGATAAAAATGAATTGATGGCTTTTGAACATGAGCAGTATAACTGTGTTGGCTTACAATTTCATCCCGAGTCTGTAGGCAGCCTCTTTGGCCTTGAAATATTGCAGAATTGGCATAGACGTTGTTTATAATGAAATTATTATTGTTACTTTATAATATTCTTTTAGGATCATGCGGTTTTTTATTCTTTTGTTTTCGCTTTTATGCCTATCCCGTTCTTCTATAGGACAATGGATGAGCAAATCTTTTCTTTTTGACCTCGGGCAAAGATCTTATCGTGTTTATGTTCCTCAGGGATATATCCCGGACCGACCTCCGGCAGTTGCCATTTGTCTCCATGGCCTTGGGGGTAGTATGTATGATATTGAAGCCTCAGCTTTTTCACATATTGCCGATACTGCACATATTATTTTGGTTGCTCCACAGGCGCTCGATGATGTATCAGATAAAGGTACTATAAAAGCGGCCTGGAATAACGGTATTCGATTAAATGTGCCGGGTTGGGGAGAGCACACAATAAATGAAAATGTGGATGATGTAGGCTTTATTAATGCTATAGTGGATAGTATTATGGCTCAATACAGCATCCAGCAGGATAGGATTTATATTTGCGGTGCTTCTATGGGTGGTTTTATGGCTCAAAGAATAGCTTGTGAGGCGCCTGATCGTTTTGCTGCGGTTGCGTCGATTATGGGGACTTATTCCCGAGCATTGCCCCAATGTAACCCGGGAAAAGTGTTACCCCTTCTTCATATCCATGGTACAGAGGACGAGGTGATCAATTGGAATGGAGAATTTCTGTTTGCCGGAAATGCTTATCCTGTAGGTTTAGGTGTAGAAGAATTGATTCGGAATTGGATAGCGCTTCATCATTGCGATAGTATTCCCGAACAAAATGTCTGGCCTGATCTTAATGCTGACGGCTTTTATGTAGAGCAATATCGCTATCGGGGAGCTAACCAACAATTTTTGCTGGAATTGCTTAAAATCAATAAGGGGAAGCATGCATGGTATGATTATGCCTTAACTGGAGGCGAAATAGATTATGCCGTGGAAATCTGGCGGTTTTTCAATAGACAATATTTTGGAACTACAACAATAAAATGGATTGATGATGTCAGGCAGAGGATGCTGGTCTATCCAAATCCTGCCAGAGACTGGATATCTATAATTCTTCCACAAGAAGCGAAGAGTATTATAATTGCAGATATATACGGCACAGTGTGGAACACAGGCAATTTATCAACGAAGATTAATATTCAATCCTTAATTGCAGGAACTTATTTTTTAAGGATATTTTCTGAGGAGGGGCAAATCGCAACGGCTAAATTTGTGAAAGAATAATACAGGTGATTCCTGAATCCACTATAGCCCTAATATTATTGATCAACAATAAATAAGACACGGTGAAAATTTTTCTTGCACAACAAAATTATCATATAGGCAACTTTGAGGCTAATACTGCAAAAATAATTGATGCCATTCGTTTAGCGAAACAGGAAGGAGGGGATCTTATTGTATTTAGTGAGCTTGCAGTGTGCGGTTATCCACCGCGTGATTTTCTGGAATTCAATGACTTTCTGGAGGCCTGCAATCTGGCGATCGACCAAATAAGAGCAGCAGCAGATAACATTGGTGTTTTGGTCGGTGCTCCCTCCCGTAATACCCAGCCTGAAGGAAAAGACCTGTTCAATAGTGCTTATTTTCTTTACGAAAAAGAAATAAAGGATGTGGTCCATAAAACCTTATTGCCAAATTATGATGTTTTTGACGAGTATCGTTATTTCGAGCCAGCTTATGATTGGCATATTCTTAACTTTAAAGGAAAAAAACTGGCTGTTACAATTTGTGAGGATATCTGGGATGTGGAAGGCACTAACCCCCTTTATCGCTTTTCCCCGATGGATAAATTGATCAAGCAGGAGCCAGATATTATGATTAATCTTAGCGCTTCACCATTTGATTATACCCATGCTGAAGACCGATTAGCTATTGTAAGGAAAAACGCTCAGCGGTATCATTTACCGGTTATCTATTGCAATGCGGTAGGTTCGCAGACGGAGATCGTGTTTGATGGTGGATCCTTGGTTTGTGATGCTGCAGGGAATCTTATAAAGGAAATGGAATATTTTAAAGAAGATTTAGTCTCTGTAGAATGGGATGGAGGTGTTTCTTTCCGGGAGCCGGTATTAAGCAAAGAGCAGGACCTTCCAACAGAAGAACTGATATTGCCTTACCTGAAGCCGGAGTTGCATATAGATAAGATTCATGATGCATTGGTAATGGGTATTAACCAGTATTTTGAAAAGATGAGATTTAAAAAGGCTATTGTTGCATCATCCGGGGGCATTGATAGTGCGGTTACGCTGGCATTGGCCTGTAGCGCTCTAGGTCCTGAAAATGTGTATGCATTGTTGATGCCTTCTCCATTCTCAACTCCTCATTCTGTCAGTGATGCAGTGGCTTTATCTAAAAATTTGAATAATCCTTATGATATAATTCAAATTGAAGAAATCTTTTCCCAATTTGAGCAAACATTAAATCCTTTATTTAAGCAACGTCCATTCGATGTTACAGAAGAAAACCTGCAGTCCAGAATAAGAGGGGTGCTGGCGATGGCATTGAGCAATAAATTTGGCTATATCTTATTGAACACTTCCAATAAAAGTGAATTGGCAACAGGCTATGGAACTTTATATGGGGATATGGCAGGTGGCCTGGGAGTTTTGGGCGATTTATATAAAATGCAGGTATACGCCTTGGCCGATTATATTAACAAGGATAAGGAAATTATTCCGCAACATATACTTACTAAAGCTCCATCAGCTGAATTACGACCAGGCCAGGCCGATAGTGATAGTCTTCCTGCTTACCAGGTATTAGATGCATTGTTGTACCAATATATTGAGTGTCGTAACGGCCCCCAAAAGCTTATTGTAAATGGTTTTGATGCGGCCCTGGTAGAACAGGTGCTCAGCATGGTAAATCGTAGTGAATATAAACGCAATCAGTTTTGCCCCATTATACGGGTTTCTCCCAAATCATTCGGGATCGGGCGAAGAATTCCTATTGTAGCTAAATATCTAAACTAGCCGGAAGAAAAACAGAATAGGAAAAATCATTAGTGTTTATCTGCCTTTTTTATGGTGTCCTGTTCATTAAGCAACTTTCTATTTTTGCTCAATTTCTTCGAAGGTATGCGGTAGCGTATTGGAGGATTCAGGAGGCTTAAAATCTATATCATTTTCCCATCCTGCCTTTAATATTATAGTTTGTGTATAAGGAATAACGCGCTCAGGTTGCTTCCTTTCCAAAAGGTTGCCGGTATCCCAAATGCTGTTTTTATTAGTATCCCTTATTATTCTAATACCATATTGTCCCGGCTGTAATAAAGAAACAGTAATGATTGTATCTGTAATAGACTTTTGATAAATGGAGTCTGCGCCTTTGTAGAGGTATAATACAAAAGAATCATTGTGATACTGCGAGGCAATATGTATTTTTAGCGTCGCATAGTCTTCTGCTCTTTTGGTTCTGAAAAAGTATTTGGCAGGGGGTAATTCAGCTCCGGTAGTATCTGTAGCCCATCCCTTAACCAATCTCAGGATATACGTTTTGTCTGTTTTCCATTCTGTTTTTATTTTAATGACTTGGCTGTCAACACTTAATTGCTGCAGTGCTTCAATTTCAATACCTTCATCTTCATAGCTTAAATACACTTTTTCTGTATCAAGAGTGCTGATTTGAGTAAACAGATCAATGGTAAGGGGTTGGTTTAATTCAACGGTACGTTGTGTTTTATTTATGGTATCAACATTTACACGATATCTTTGATTAGGTCTTATATTCTTGGCTCCGCTTCTTCCAGCTAAAGCAGGAGACGGTGTTGTTTTATCATTATTAAATCCAATAGAATCCTGGTTTAAAGAATCTGATTTTAAATTAATTACAGTGTCCCTACTTTCTTTGAAAATATAGAAATGAATACGCTTATTCGAATCCAGCGAGGGAATAATTAAAGTATCTGTAAACCCTATTTTTTCAGTACCCTGATCATATATAAGGTTATTGTTAAGGTCCTGCAGCGCATACATGTGAAAAGCTTTATGAGGCAAAGCATGAAAAACAAAATCCCCGGAAGCATTAGTCGAGGAAATATATAAAGGTTTTTTGCGCAACACAACGGAATCATTTTCTTCAGCATTATATAACAAGAGTGTTACTGAAGTATCTGGCATTCCAGTGGCAGCGTCGATTACATTACCTTTAAGCTCCAATGAGTCAAAATAGGGGCCTGTACTGAAGGTATAACTAAAATTCTTATAAGGGTTACTTTCCCTGTTATCTGTAAGGGCATTACCCAAAGACAAGTGGTAAGTGGTATTGGGAAGCAGAGAAGTATCCAGAAACTTTATTTCTACTCTTTTACCATAAGAAATTACAGATGGAGATGTGTTAAGCAGAGGAGAGAGTCGTAGCTGCTGTTGCAGATCTTTCACTTCCATAAATTTGTTAAAACGTAACGTAATTTTTGACACCTTTATATTGAGAGAAGAATCTGCAGGAAATATGCCCAGCAATAGGGGTGAGGATTCATCTTTCTTCCCTCCGGAAGGAGGAACAATGTTAGCACAACCTTGTGAAAATATTCCTATAATCAAAGTGAGAATAGGGAATCGTAACCAGCAAGATTTTAAGATGGGCAAGATGAAATCTTTTTTAGGCTTCAAAAGTAAGATTATTCCTTCATTTTTGTAATCTGCTTTAGATTATGAATGCTTATTTAGTTTATTAGTAGTTAATATGCTATTTTAATATTGTTTGTGTGCTTGTTTAATTTTAACGTACTTTGCCCGTCATTTTTGCGTTAAAACCTTAATGAATCGTTTGAATAAATTTATTTACTTTCAGGATAGAAGAATACAGGAATGGGCATCATGTATTTGTTGTCTGGGTATGATCGCCGGGTTGTTTTATTCCCGGGCACTACTTTCCATGTCGATGATCGGAATGTTCTTAAATGCATTGCATCCACAAATGATCAAAGAACATTGGATTTTATGGCGAAAAAATAAGTTTGCTTTATTTAGCCTTGCATTCTTTTGTACTTATTTATTATCTGGAATGTGGAGTGAGGATAAAGGATATTGGTGGAATAATATTATCAATAAGCTTCCCTTTCTTATACTTCCTTTTGCCTTTATTGGCGCACCTTTACAGAAACATAAATTTAGGAAAATAATTATAGTTTGCTTATTGTTGATGCAATTGAGCATCATCTTTTATAGTTTGGGACATCTGATCAGTAACCCCGACTACTATATTCAGGGCTATGATTATTCCCGTTCCCTGCCTACAACCAAGTATGATGACCATATCCGTTTTAGCCTGTCTTTGGTATTATCCTTATTAATGTCCTTTTATTTATTATTTGAAAGGCAGTCTCTTTCTAACCTGTTAAAGGCTTTTCTTATTTTCTGTATCATTGTATTCATAATATATATTCATATATTAGCGGCTAAAACAGGATTGTTATGTTTATATATGATGGTTTTCTTGTACATTTTTTTTAAATTGGGGCATTATAGCAGGCTTTGGTCCGCTGTGTTGCTTTTGCTTTTATTTTTAATTCCCATTACAGCTTACTTTTCATTGAAAACTTTTCGTTCCAAGGTTCATTATGTGATTTATGAGGTCCAGCAGTGGAAAAGCCAAAAACAATTTGATTATAATCTTAGTGATGCTGGTCGTCTTATTTCCTATAAGATGGGTCTTGCTATTATTGAACATCACCCGGTATCAGGAGTTGGAGCCGGAGATGTCCGGACTGCGATGAAAGAGCAATATAATTCCTCAAGGCCTGATGTGCCAGAGGAAAATATTCTGGTACCGCACAATCAGTTTCTTTACACAGCCCTTGCTGTGGGTATCCCTTTTATGATTTTGCTCGTGTTCATGGTTGTTGCTCCTTTTTTCACAAGAAGCGACAATAGCTTATATTTATCCATCACTTCATTCATCTTATGGGTAGCGATGATGGTGGAAGCCATGTTAGAAATACAATTTGGAATATTTGTTTATTTGTTTTTTATACTGTTTTGGATGGCTGCTTTAAAGAAAACTGGCTACGATGTACAAGAGGCCATTAAAATCCCATGAAAAAAATGCTTTCTTATTGGACAATTCCGGTTCAGCGATATTTGGCATGTATTTGTTGCTTAACAATGATTATTGGTTTTCAATCTTCAAGAGGAATATTGTCTGTTGCTATGATTATAATGTTTGTTAATGCACTGCATCCGCAAATGATTCGTGAAACATGGTTGCGGTGGAAACAAAGTAGGTTCGCTTTGTTTTGTGTACTGTTTTTTTTATCCTATTTGATATCTGGATTGTGGAGTGATGATGGAGAAGACTGGCTAAGAGTTTTGCAACAGAAATTGCCCTTTCTTGTGCTGCCTTTTGCTTTCATGAATGCACCCTTACAAGAATATAAGTATAGAAAGACAGTGATTTTATGCATATTATTCGCCTTAGTTCCCGGGATGATTTATAGCCTATCCTATTTAGTAGCAAATCCACTTTATATAAAATTGTATGTTCATTTACCCTCTCCGGTCGAGGGTGATTATATAAGATTCACAACTACACTTGTACTAGGCTTGCATCTGGCGTTATATTTGCTTTTGGAGCAAAAAGCCGGGCGTATCACTTCATGGGAGCGAATATTTCTTGTCCTTTGGAGTATAATGTCGATAGCTTATATTCATATTCAGGCAGCGAAATCGGGTTTGCTATGCTTTTACTTATTGGCGCTCATATATACAGTTACATTTTTGTGGAAGCGGCAAAAGGGTTTGCTGATAGGTCTGTTATGCCTAATGGGAAGCGGAGCTATTATAATGGCATACACGCTGCCTTCTGTAAAAAAGCAAGTGAAGCAGGTTGCTTTTGAATATAAGGTATGGCAAACCAAAGATACATCAGCCTATAATTATACTTCTTCTTTCGTCCCCCGTTTACTTTCCTATGAAGTGGCTCTGAATATTCTTGCACAGAAGCCCTTCACCGGAGTAGGAGCCGGAGATCTGTATCCTGTTATTCGACAAAGGTATATTGAACATTATCCAAATCTTATTCCTTTTTTCAGGTTGGTCCCTCATAACCAGTTTATATGTACGGCACTAATGGTGGGCATTCCTTTGAGTTGCAGCTTGTTTATTATGGTCTTTTCAGCAGTGCATAGGCTAAGGAGGTATTTTTTTCCTATAGTCAATTTATGTCTGATGATTATAAGCTTGATTATTGAAGCGATGCTTGAGGTACAATATGGGGTATTTGTTTATCTTTTTTTTACCCTTTTCTGGATATCTGTTTATCGCTATGAAAAGAAGTCAGGCAATATTGTTGAAGAAGAAGATATTTGATTGCCCGAATAGAATAGATTAACGTAGCGTGGCCTCCCCTTTTCCTATTAAGTATCCCTGATGATAAACTTCAACGGTATAATCTCCTTTGTTATAGTTTGCACTTTGTTGCCAGTCAACATAAATATCTTTAACCGGTTGCTCTGTTTGTAACATTACATCTTTAGAAACCGAGTAAGAGGAGGGCTGTCCATCGGCTTTATTGAAGCTACCCGAACCCAGCGCCGCATTACTTAATAATTCTCCTTCAGGATTAATAATACGAATATATAATTCTTTACTGCCATTTTCAGCAATACGATTTTCATCAATATCAAAAGTTATCCGTAACAGATCAACCCGTTTTGCTTTAGCCGTTTCTCGTTCCTTACGGCCACTTTTGCGCAGGTCTAAAGGCGTAAGCCTTATATTTGAAGCATGTAGTACTTTAGCCAGGTTGACTTTCTCCTGAAGAACTTCATGCGTATTGATTACAGAATCTCTTTCTATAATTAGTTTTTTGTTTTGTTTTTTTAAGTTCAGGATCTGCGTTTCATATTTACTTATTTTATCCTTTAACTGTTTGACCAGGTTTCTGCCTTCTTCTATTTCTTGTTGGGTAGCCTGATTATTAGCCAAAATTTCCTGAATTCTGTTTTGAGTCCGGCTAAGTTCTGATCCTTTTTGCTTAATGAGTTTGGCTAAATCAGCATTTTTACCCGTTAGTTCATCTAATCTGGCCAGGGAGGCGTTGTATTCTTCTTGTAAGTGAAATTTTGAAGAATCAAGATGTTGAATTTGTGCTGCTGCCAATACCTTTTGCTGTTTTACATTCCCTTTCTGTATGAAGAGATATATATTTGCACCCAATAATAAAGCTATAATGGCCAGGTAGATCCATGTACCTTTACGACTTTTATTCTGAGGTTCGGTAATGGGCATGTTTAATCAATTTCTATACACGTTTTAAATTATTTATATTTGACGTGCAATTATAAAACAAATATAGGCTTATGGAGATGCATAAGAATATTCAACAGACATTTTTTCACAAAACATTAATTATTGACATTGAAACAGTACCCCTATTCCCCCAATGGTCAATGCTGTCTGATGAGTTAAAGACTCATTGGCAACACAAGATGAAACTCATGAACCTGGACGAAGAGCAGCGGGAAAATTTTGAAGCTGTGTACCAGGATAGGGCGGGTATCTATGCGGAGTTCGGTAAAATTATATGTATTGGAATGGGCTTCCTGACAGAGAAAGAGGGCGTTTGGAATGTACGTTTAAGATCCATTCAGGCACATAATGAGGAGGAGTTATTGAAAGAATTTTGTGTTTTGTTGAATAGATTTATTTCCCAAAATAAAGAGATCATTTTTTGCGGACATAATATTAAGGAGTTTGATATTCCCTACATTTGCCGGAGAATGCTGATTAATGGAATACCATTACCCTCTGTTTTGGATATTTCAGGGAAGAAACCTTGGCAATTACCCTATCAGGATACTTTGGATTTATGGCGCTTTGGAGACTATAAAAATTATTCCTCACTCGATCTATTGGCTCAGGTACTACAGGTACCTTCTTCTAAATCGGATATTGACGGGAGCCAGGTGGCCTCTGTTTATTGGAAAGAAAAGAATTTAGATAGGATTGCACAATATTGTTTAAGGGATGTGTTTACAACGACCTTAGTCTATTTGAAGTTAAAGGGATGGACACATCCGTTTCCCGAACCAGTCTATGTATAGAAACCTGAATTTAAGGTGTATTTATGAAATCTTTTGACCAAATTATGTCGGACCTTAAAAAGTCCCAGTATGCTTCTGTTTATTTATTAGATGGTGAGGAGCCCTATTATATAGACAAGCTGTTGCATTATTTCGAAGAGCATATATTGTTACCGGAAGAGCGGGATTTTAATCTGATAACCCTTTATGGAAAAGATGCTGAGTGGGAAGATGTAGTGAATGCTGCACGGCGTTTCCCGATGTTTGCTGAGCGGATGGTTGTCCTATTGAAAGAGGCTGGTCAAATGAAGAACTTTGGCGGGTTGGAGTCATACGTGGAAAATCCCTCTCCCACGACTATCCTGGTCTTAGAACATCGGTTTAAAAAAATGGATGGTAGGAGCAAACTCGCCAAATTGATTCCAAAGAAGGGAGTTTATTTTACGTCTGAGAAGTTAAGAGAAGATCAGGTTTCCTCCTGGGTCGTTGAATTCGGAAGGCAACAGCATATTGAAATAGGAGCACAAGAGGCGGAAATGCTATCTGTTTACCTGGGGAATGATCTGCAGAAAATCGCTAATGAATTAGAGAAAATAAAGATTAATGAACAAGGCCTTAGTCAGCTAACTATTGGTCACATAGAGAAATATATTGGTATCAGCAGGGAGTACAATATTTTCGACCTTCCTGATGCTTTGTTCCGGGGTGATAAGAATAAATTAGCTCGTATGGTTAGCTATTTTCATGCTAATCCTAAATCTGCACCTATGGCATTGGTAATAGGAACATATTACGGATATCTGAGCAAAGTTTTTCTCTGTTATTATGTCAAGCCGGATTTTCAAAATGACCGTAAGCTTGGACTCTGGACACATCATAGGAAAGCATCAGGTAAATTTTCCTTATCCCATGTCCATCGGGCTATTAGCGTATTAGAAGAGTTTAGTCATAAATCTGTAGGGGTAGGTAGTGTCCATCATGAAGGAGCGTTACTTAAAGAGATGATTGGAAAGTTGAATGTCATCTTATTCCCAGCTTAAAAAATAGGAGAAACAATTTTGTAAGTAACTTGGATTTAAATTACCTTTGCAATCCTAAAAGTATCGGGGGATTAGCTCAGCTGGCTAGAGCGCTTGCATGGCATGCAAGAGGTCATCGGTTCGACTCCGTTATCCTCCACTCCTTAAAGATTAAATGGCTATTTCATTATAATGAAATAGCCATTTTTTATTATGTGTATTCAGTGCGCTTGGCCGGTACTCCTCCTTTTATATTTTCAGGATCAGGGATAGTAATGTTCCCTGGCCGTCAGGGCAGGGTGTGTAGGAAAGTAGCCCGTTGATTCGATTGGCTCTGTTATTCATATTACCCAGGCCGTTTCCTTTATTTATGCTATTGATATCAAAGCCTTTCCCATCATCTTTTAACTCAAAAAGTATATGATCCTGTCCTTTGTTTTTAATATGTAGTACAATAGTTCTGGCATGTGCATGTTTAATCATATTATTTACCGCTTCTTTGAATATCATGATCAGATTACGGCTATAGTCAATAGGGAGTTTTATATGTGTTTGAAGCGTTGGCGTTTGATGAAATTCAAATTGAATAGCAGTATCCTGCAACATGTTTTCTATATTTTCTCTGATCTTCAGAATAATTTCATCAAGGTAATCACTATGAGGCTGCAATGACCATATGATATCTTTAGAGCCGTTATACAATGAGGTTACATTCTTTTGAATCTGTTGCAGGATACCTTTTACTTCGATAGGCTGTTCTTGTATCTTTTTTTCTGCAATAGTAGCCAGTAGGTTTATTCGTGTCAGCTTGTTTCCTATCTCATCGTGAAAGTCTTCCGCTGTTTTTTGCCTGACCTTGGCTTGCTCTTCTTCTCTTAACTCTGCTTCCCAGGACAAGCGTAAGGCTTTGCGTCGATTACGGTAATATACAGTGCCTAACAGCAGCCCTGTTAATAAAAGGCCCAGCCCTATTCGGAAATAGAGCGTTTTATAATAAGGCATGTTAATAGTGAAAGGATAAGATACTGCATTATCATACCAATTCCCATCCGCATCAGATGCCCAGATCTTAAATTCATACTTTCCGGGCGGTAAGTTAGGATATACGACTGTGGTCTGATCTGTTTCCGTATAATTTCTGTCAATACCTGCTAATTGGTAACGATAACGTACCTTTTCAGGATTAGATAAGAATACACCCTTAAAAGTAAAGGTAAGATGATTCTGCCTGGGCTGAAATACGGGTTCGTAGGGTAACTCACTGAAAGGAAGCGTACTATCTGCAAATGTATTCCCTGATATGCTTTTAGAAAAAAGTTGAACCGACTGGAGGACCACTTTGGGTATGCTTCCTGATATGAATTGAATATAAGGATTATAACGGAATACCCCACGTGTTGTCCCAAACCATAAATAACCCTCCCTATCTTCAAAGGAAGCGTTGGCATTGTTTTCCACCCCCAGCAAACCGTCTGATTTTCCAAAACTACGGATATGTCTTCCGTGAATATTTATTGATATTTTATCAATTCCACATCCGGTGCCCACCCATATATTACCTTCCCTGTCTTTAAGCAGGTTATATACATAGTCACAACTTAGGCCCATTTGCTGGTTCAGTGTACTGAAAGTCTGTGTTTCTTTTTCCCAGATTACCACTCCTCTGTCATCCGTTCCTATGTAAACATACCGGTCATCGTTAGCAATACTTAAAACCGTCGCATCCGTCAGCAGCGGTTGTGTTATCATGTGCTTTTGATCTGTCCTGTAAATATAGGCTCCTCTTAATGTACTGATAAGCAGAGAGTCTTTACCTATGGAGCAACTGGCATAAACTATAGTAAATGGCAGATTTTCTCTCTCCAGTTTATTATTCTGTAGTCGATAAAGCCCGGTTTGACTGGAAATCCAAAGTATATGATCATGATAATAAAGTTGTATGATACCATTCATGCGTATATGGTCCGGAATAGGGAAAGATGCTGCATGATTATCATCGTAATACCAGAGTCCGCTCCTGTCAGAGATCCCTATCCATAATCGCCCCGCACTATCAAAGGTGATAGAATTGATTTTTCCTGCTTCTTCGGGCAGCTTTATTTTTCGCAGGATCCCCTGTTTATTTACCTCATAAAGGCCTGCTTTGTTGCCTGCAAAGTAAAGTAACCCTTTTTTACTCTGGGTAATACTCATAATGCCTGGAGATGATAACCCTGAGCTTCGGTCATAATAGGTAAATAAACTGCCACTAAACCGGTAAATTCCGGATCCGTTGGTTCCTATCCACAGGTTATGTTCCACATCTTCAAAAAGGGAAATGACATTGTCATCAGTCAGCCCGTTTTGATACGTATAGTGAGTCCAGTTTTTTTGATGGTATAGCCATACACCTCCATCATCCATGCTCAGCCATATATTCCCTTTACTGTCTTCCAGGACGCCTATCGGAAATCCTTTGTAGGGCAATGTTTGCATCCATTCGGGTGTTTTTAGTTTCCCCTTTTCTGCTACCATCAGGCCATGATTCGTCAGGCAATAAAGTGTTCCTGTATATGGCCCGAATAACATAAGGCGAACGATGAGCCCGGCGTTGTTGGTATGATTAATTTCCTTCCTCCATTTGCCGTTCTTTCGTACAAATATTCCCTGAAAAGCTTGTGCAGTCCATAATTGACCACTTTCATCCAAGGTGATTGCAGTTAAGGTATCCAGCTCTTTTTCCTGCTCAAATCTTCCTTTGTAGAGTTTATATAGATGCGCGTTGGCCAATACCCAGATATTATTAGCTTTATCCGACTTAATATCCCTGATCTGGTTTTCGTTATCTCTCTTTGAAAGCAGATAGGTACTGAATTGTTTTCCATCAAAACGGGAAATGCCATTCGCTGTGCCTGTCCAGATGATCCCGTTCTTATCGCAGGTGACACTTGTAATGTGATTCTGGGGCAGGCCTCTATTTTTATTGTAAGTAAGAAAATTACTGCCATCAAATAAGGAAAGCCCTCCGAAAGTACCAATCCAAAGCTCATTATTCCTATCTTGGGTAAAAGCGGTAACCTGTGATTGAATAAGGCCATCTTCTACATTATAGTTAATGAAATTGTATTTCTGTGCTACAGATGAGGTAGTGGTAACTATCATCAATAAGCTGAAGCACCCTATAGTGATGATCAGGTATCGTAAGAGTTGTTGATGGCTGGCGAAACTCATATCGGGGTATTCTTTGCTACAAAATAGGGAAATTAAAGTTCTTTAAAGTAACCCTATTGAGGGGAGATGATCAAAGTAGAATTATCGAATATCAACTTCCAGTAATTTTTCGTTATTGAGATAACCCTCTAATTTGTCATAGGGCATAACAGAGCCTACTCCTTCCGGGGTTCCTGTAAAAATAATATCTCCGATTTGTAAGGTAAAATAAGTAGAAACATAGCTGATGATTTGCTCAAATGAAAAGATAAGATCAGAAGTATTACCCCGTTGTACGGTAATATCGTTGACAGAAAGAGAAAAAGAAGAATGGTATAATTCTTCTCTTTGATAGGGAATAAACTCACCCAGTACGGCGGAGCCATCAAAACCTTTGGCAATTTCCCAGGGCAGGCCCTTTTGTTTGAGTTTATTTTGAAGGTCTCGTGCAGTAAAGTCAATGCCTAAAGACCATTCTTTAAAATATTGTCCGGCAAATTTTTGGGGAATATATTTTCCATTTTTACTGATTCTGAGAATTACTTCACATTCATATTGCAGGTCGTCTGTAAATTCAGGATATAAGACCGGCATCCCTTTACGTACTAAAGCTGATTTAGGTTTTAAGAATATAATAGGCTCCTTCGGAATGGCATTGTTGAGTTCCAAGGCATG